>JAUWMO010000148.1 GCA_030613125.1 Bacteroidota bacterium
TTTCGGGATCCCTGCCTGAACTGCCGAACGGCAGGCAGGAATTCGACTTACAAATTTCAAAGTACTTCGTACATGAAATTTGAGTCTCATTGATTTAATAATGACCAGGCCAGCCATGCCATTAATCCGGTTCCGGTTTCAATTGCATTTTCATCAACCATAAAATTCGAGTTATGTAGTAATGTAGCAGGATGTTTATCAGGTGATGCAACCCCCAATCTGAAAAAACAAGATGAAAATTTCTCACTGAAATACGCAAAATCTTCTGAAGTCATTCTGATGTCAAGTTTTTCTATTTTATCTTTACCCAGGTATTCCCTGGCAAATTCTTTTAGCTTCTTATTAAGGTTTGGATCATTAAACAGTACAGGGTATCCTTTTCGTATTTCAATATCACAAATTGCTCCCATACTTTCAGCCGTAGCCCTGGAAATTGACACTATTTTCTCATGTGCAGCTTTTCTCCAATTTTCATCAGTTGTGCGGAAAGTACCTTCCAGTCTGACTTCATCAGGGACAATATTAGTGGCGCCATTTGCAATTATTTTCCCAAAGGAAAGAACTGTTGGAATTGAAACATTAGTATTACGGCTTACAATCTGTTGAAGCGAAACAATTAGATGAGATGCAATTAATACAGGGTCAATAACTTCATGAGGCATGGCCCCGTGTCCTCCTTTACCTTTAACTCTGATATATATTTCGTCACTTGATGCCATGTATTTCCCTGACCGGAATCCAACAACACCGGTTGGAATATCAGGCTGGACATGTAATGCCAAAACAGCGTCAGGTTTTGGATTATCCAGAGCTCCTTCATCCAGCATCATTTTTGCTCCTCCCGGAAGCAGTTCCTCGCCAGGTTGAAAAATTAATAATACAGTTCCTTCGAACTGATCTCTGATGTTATTAAGTATTTTTGCCGCACCTAATAAACAAGTCATATGTATATCGTGCCCACAGGCGTGCATTATTCCTTCATTTTTTGACTTGTAGGGTAAATCATTTTTTTCCATAACTGGCAAAGCGTCCATATCAGCCCTTAAAGCAATGATTTTTTTACCCGGGTTCTTTCCTTCAATCTTTCCGATTATTCCGGTTTTTGCAAATCCTTTTTTAAAAGGTATGGCAAATTCATTTAGTTTTGAAATCACAAAATCAGAAGTGTTGTATTCCTGGAAAGACAACTCAGGGTACATATGAAGATGTCTTCGTATTTGCACAGCAGCTGTGAAAAAATCTTTTGATAAACTTATGATTTGATCTTTCACGAGTATAAAGTTATGTTAAAAGTTTGTCTGTCAATTAATTGTAAATTGCCATTAGCTAAAGCCTCTGGTATTTGCTCACAGTTGTTTATTTTTAAAGGTGTTCGGTGAACCGACAGCGCCTAGCGCTGGAGCTCACGAATACCTTATAAAATTGACTCTTTACGAGTAACCCTCATCCAGCATTTCGTTAATAGTTAATTTATACATGGTCTTTTGTTTTTGTACCTCTATTTATCAATCAACTTAAGGATGAGGGTTTCATCAGGATGAATTATATCACTTCTACTTACTCAGGATCATTTTTAATCCTACAAGAATAATAAAAACTCCAAAGACAGTACGTAATAATTTGGCAGGAAGATGAACTGATAACAGGGATCCCAGATATTGCCCAACCGCAAATGCCAAAACAAGTATTATGGCATATTTAATATGGACATAGCCATGTTTATAATAATTATAAGCCCCTATAACAGCAACCGGGAACATCAGTACCGCAAGGCTTGTTCCCTGGGCAGAATGCTGACTGAAACCAAAAAAGAAGACCAGCGCAGGAACTATAACCACACCACCCCCAACACCCAATGAGCCACCAACTGTCCCAGCCAGCAATCCAATCAATAACAGAATCAGGATTTCGTTTAAACTCATTTTATCAAAAATCTAAGCTCAGAGACAGGTAGAACATCATTGGCCGCACTGTCATATTCTCAACACCCCAGGCCCAATCTAAACGTATAAAATAACCAAAGAGCAAACTTCTAACACCGAATCCATACCCGGCAACCAGCGGTTCTCTGTTTAAGTGAAGGGTAACAGTAATGGGTCCGTTCTTTATCTCGGTTTGATCATAAGAATTTTCACCGGAATAAGGGTTCCATCCTGTCCAGGCAGACCCTACATCGGCAAACCCAATAATCTGGAAGTTATGTAAGAATTTGTTTGAAATAGGATGATTGACAAGATATCGGATTATTGGCCATCTGATCTCGGAATTAATAAGAGCAAATGTGTTTCCGTTTCTTATATTTTGTTTAAATCCTCTCATGTTTGTGGCCACAGTCTGAAACACATAATTCTGGGTATAATCCACAGGGATGGTCTTGTCAAACATCTTATCAATATTAAAAATATTGAACCAATTATCAACACCACCCATATAATATATCAGCTTATTATGGCCGAAAGAAGTGCTTACAGCAAATCTGTTGGCCCATATCAGATCTCTGTGAATTTTAAGATAGTGCCTGAAATCTCCTCCAACAATAAACACATCCGATCCCGTTCTTTCAAATTGTCGGTAGATTTCACCAAAGATCTTGAAACGGGTTCCATTATATAAATTTACTCCTCTGTATCTTGTATTGTCATAAATATATTCAAGTTTAAAATTTGCCCATGTTACAAACAGGTTCTCTTTATTTAAACTTTCGCGGTTTATAGCCAGATAAACCTGACGATCTGAACGTAAACCAATAGTTGCTTTAATGGCCATAACCTGGTTGAAAGGGAATCTCATAGAATAAAACAAATTATTGGAATGAACCTTCACATAATTTGCTTTATTGTTTTGGTCATAAAAATAAGATTTAAAAGCCTGGCGGTGGAAAACAATTTGCTTATCAATTCTTTTTTTAAGACTTTCGAAGCTTACCAGATATTCATTGCTGTCAAAATTACCTGAAAACCGGAAACCTCCAACTATTTTATAATCTTCAAAAAGATCATTGGCCCCAATATTAAACAACATACCGATTCCCGGGTTGAAATAAACGCCACTCCCGCTGAAAGCCTGATAAGTATTATTTAAATATCCAAAATCAATCTGAGTTGCCATATAATTTGAATAGAAGGAAGTTTCGTAAATCCGTATAGGAGGTAAAGGAATCTCAGTTGTATCAAGGTCAACTTCAATATGGTCCTTTTTTATTAATTGTTGGTAATAATTTTCTTTTTCTTCTTCAAAAATATAATTATTGATATCTACAAGATTATCTGTTTCAAAATAAGCATATAATGGTTTTGTCAAGGTATCTCTCATTCTTCTATCCTCCTCAATCAACTTCTGCCTTAAAATTTCGATGCTATCCATTTCAAAAAGATGCTGTGTATGTTCTTTTCTGAATGCAGTTTCTTCAAGTTGTCTCTCATAAACCTGATCACTGGCAGAAAGCTGGCCATAATACATATTATAGCGGTTATCTTCAAGTACTACTTCTCCGTAAGTCTCTGACCACGGACTATAATCCGCTTCCAAAATATTACGATTATAGTTAGTCAAGGGATACGATTCGGAAAAATAACGGTAATGAATAGTTGTATCAATATAATTTATTACACTGTCGAACCGGGCATGATATCTGTTGATAACTCCATTCTGGTCACCTAAGTAAAGAAACTCACTATCATCATAATAAGAAGGATATGTTTTATCTATATATTTATCATCTGACAGTTTTGTAAGAACATTGGAACGAGGTTTTAAGTTAAGCAGGTAAAGGTCATAATTCATTCCAACATCTTTATCATATTCACGGCTGATTATTAAAGTGTCATTTACCCTGTTCGAACTAAAAATAATATGTTTTCCTGATTTTGTAAACCTTGGGTGGAGGTCATCAGCCAGATCATGTGTTAATTGTTCATGTGTTCCTGCAGCAACATCAAACAGGAATAAATCGGTTAATCCGTTTTTCATTGCCGAGAAAATCAGTTTACTCCCATCAGGTGAATATGAAAAGTCCAGAATTTTATCAAAATAGAGTAAATTCTTACGTTCAATGTTCCTTGTGGATGTACGATAAAACAAAATATCCAGGCCACCCTTTTCTTCTGTGATCATAGTAAGCATCCTTCCGGTAGGATGCCAGGCCAGAACAGGGTATGAATAATCAATTATTTGTTCTACTTTTGGTTCCCGTTGATAAATTTTTTTACTTTTTCCGGTTTCTGTGTCATATATCCAGATTTTATATCTGCCTAATTTATTGGAAACATATGCAATATTTTTTCCATCAGGGCTGATCCTGATCTGTTCATAGATTTTTTTTGCTTTAGGTTTTTTAACAATTTTTGTCCCTTGTGGTTGATATCCTGAAGGGTTTTCATCAGAAAACATCTCCTTATAATATTCTAACCATTTCTTGTTTAACTCTTTTAATGGAACACCTAATACATAATACAATCCTTTGTTAAAATCATCATTGATTTTTGTTATGTAAATGACGTTCGGTATGATATTAACACCATATGTCTTGGCAATAAAATTCCAGAACGAATGCCCTGCAATTTCTGCATCCTCTCTCTCCAAATTGTTAAGTTTCTTAAATTTCCCTGAAATAATCCCATCTTTTACCCGATTCTCGATATCAAAATCCCAATGATTCGACAGGTATGAAATCAAGCCTTCAAAATACCAGTCAGGTAACTCCATTTTTGAAGAATTCTTTACCTTACCTTTTTTTATATCCCCATATAACATTTCATTAACCAGGGAGTAGGAAATAGCTTTTGTTATCTGTTGATCAAATTTCTTATGATCTTCTTCATAAAACAGGAATACTTTGTTTTCCATGATTGTGGAAACACCTCCCAGATTGTAATCTTCTGTACCTGTAATCAAACCAATATTACTCTGCCTGAAATCTGATAACTTATTATATGTTAAAATTATAAGTCTGCTACTTAATCTATGATCAATGAAGTTTTCCATTTCAATAAGCTTTCTGTCAGCATATCTACCGGTATACTCAGCTAAATCTCTTCCATACTCATTAAAATAAACATCAAACCTCTCAAACCGGTAGAAAGACCAGTAAAAATCATTAAACTGAACACGGTTCTTTCCGAAAGTCATCTGCGACCCCCTGTAGAACTGGCTCATCAAGGGTAAAGAAAATGTTAGAAAAATGATGAAAAAATAATATTTACTACTCTTTAAAATCATATTTCTCAACTCAAATACTGGGACTGACTAAAATCACTGACAATCCCGTTTTATACTCTGAGAATATAAATATAACGGAAAAACATTATAATTTTACAAAATTTATTCTACAAATTTAAACTTTATTAATTTTGAAACGTTAATAAACATTAGAACATTATTTAAGTTATTTGTTTCTTTGCTTCTAAAAAAGGTTATAATGAAAAGAAAAATAAATATTTTAATAATTGGCATATTTCTAATTATTCCGATTCAAATATATGCACAACTATCAGGCCCAACTATTGCTTTTGAGAATAAATCTCACGACTTTGGTGACATAAAGGAAGAAGCCGGAGTGGTCACCCATGATTATAAGTTCATGAATACCGGTAACCAGCCTTTAATAATTAACAGGGTAACTGCTTCCTGTGGGTGTACCACACCAAGCTGGACTAAAAAACCTATAGCCCCTGGTACTAAAGGATACGTTAAAGTTGCATACAACCCAAGGAACCGGCCCAATAAGTTTAACAAATCGGTTACGGTTTATTCAAATGCCAGTACAAAAATAGTTAGTCTTCGTATTATGGGTAATGTGATACCTAAACCCAGAACTATTGAAGACGATTATCCTTTCCTTATAGGAGGGGTTCGTTTTAAGACCAATCATTTCTCCTTTGTAAAAGTTTACAAGGACAAGAAAAAAACCCTTAGCATTCAGGTAATAAATACCTCCGACCAGAACCAGAATATCTCTTTCTCACAGGTTCCTAAACATATTCAGCTTAAAGCTATTCCGGTAACACTAAAACCAAAACAGAAAGGTATTATTGAAGGCACTTACGATGCCAGTTTAGTAAAGGACTGGGGGTTTGTTGTTACCAGGGTAATGATTATTTTAAATGATATTAAGGACAGAAATAATCGATTGACTATTTCAGCAACAATATCTGAAGATTTCAGTGGACATACTCCTGAACAACTGGCTAATGCAGCAAAAATTAAATTCCAGGAAAAGGTTTACAACTTCGGAAAAATGAAACAGAAAACATCTGTTGAACACGATTTTGTATTTAAAAACACAGGGAAATCAGACCTGATTATCAGGAAAGTACGATCAAGTTGTGGATGCACAGCAGTGTCACCAAAAGAAAAAACCATTAAACCTGGTCAGAGCAGTTCGATCAAAGCTATTTTTAGTTCAGGTACCCGGATTGGACGTCAGAATAAATCAATTACTATCATCACTAACGACCCAAAAACACCAAATGTTATATTGCGTGTAACTGGTGAAGTTAAAAATCCTGCTAAATAAAAACCTGCCAAAACATTTGTTCACATTATGAGATAGTTATCATTTTTGCAGATAAAGGATTATTTGAAAAATATTAACTTCGCATAATAATGGATTTGCCAAAGGACAAAAAAAGCAAAAAAAAGAGCGTTCTCAGCGTCAGCAGCGGTGTACAACAACCTCCTTCGGTTAACCGGGAAGCTTTTGAACTCACCAGAAAGAAGAAAAAAAAACAACTCACTGCAGAAGAATACGTAAATGGGATTTTAAACCATGATCCTGTCATTCTCAGCCAGGCAATTACTATAATCGAAAGTTCAAGGCCGGACCATCAGAAAACAGGACAGGAAATAGTT
Source organism: Bacteroidota bacterium (assembly GCA_030613125.1). GTDB lineage: Bacteria > Bacteroidota > Bacteroidia > Bacteroidales > VadinHA17 > JAUWMO01. The sequence goes on from JAUWMO010000148.1 coordinate 6,850, forward strand.
GAAAAATGTCTTCCATATTGTGGGGATTCTGTTCGTTTAGGAATAACCGGAATACCGGGAGTAGGGAAAAGCACATTTATTGAAGAATTCGGATTTTATGTAACATCGGCTGGCAGGAAACTTGCTGTTCTTGCAATTGATCCAAGTAGTGAACGATCGGGCGGTAGTATTCTCGGCGATAAAACACGAATGGAAAAACTTTCTTCTGATCCTAATGTTTTTATCAGGCCCAGTCCGTCTGCAGGCTCACTTGGAGGAGTTGCCCGGAAAACACGGGAAACCATTTTCCTTTGTGAAGCAGCAGGTTTTGATACATTATTTATTGAAACTGTGGGTGTTGGACAATCTGAAACGGCCGTTCACTCTATGGTAGATTTTTTTCTTTTATTAATGCTTGCTGGCTCAGGCGATGAACTGCAGGGTATTAAACGGGGAATTATAGAAATGGCTGACGCAATTGCAATTACCAAAGCAGATGGTGATAATATCAAAAAATCTGAAAGGGCTAAGATAGATTTCAGGAATGCCCTTCATTTTTACCCTCCAACAGAATCAGGATGGATGCCCAGAGTGCTTACATGTTCTGCAGTTACACATACAAGCCTTAAAGAGATATGGGAAATGGTGCAGGAATATATTGAAATGACTTTGGCAAATTCATGGTTTCAAACTAACCGGAAAAGGCAATCAACCTACTGGATGTATAAAACTATTGAAGAAAATTTAAAAGACCATTTTTATCAGAATCCTTCAGTTAAAAAGAAACTAATAAAAATGGAAGATGATGTACTTCTGGATAAAACAAGTTCTTTCAAGGCGGCATACCAAGTGTTGGAAGAATATTTTAAAAAGAAGGGAAAATAGGTATTCGGCATTTTTAGTAATTATTGTATTAATAATTCCATTAATGAAAAAAAACATTGCCATTGTTGCAGGAGGAAATTCTTCAGAATACACCATTTCTATTAATAGTGCCAAAGAATTAAGGTTAGTTCTTAATCCCGAAAAATATAATGTTTATACTGTTTTGATACAAGAAAGCAAGTGGACTGTTATAGAAAATAATAGGGAATTTTCAATAAACAAAAATGATTTTTCGTTCAAATTAAATGACGGTATTATTCATTTTGATTGTATCCTGATGGCAATACATGGGACACCTGGCGAAGATGGTAAACTCCAATCCTATTTTGACCTGGTAGGGATTCCTTATACAAGTTGCAGCGCTAATATTTCTGCTCTTACATTTAATAAATTTGCCTGTAAAGCTTTTTTAAAAGAATTTGGTACAAACACGGCAAAAAGCTTGCTTCTCAGGAAAAATGAACCTTTTGATATCCGGGATATTCAAGATAAACTTAATTTCCCTTGTTTTGTAAAACCTAATAATAGCGGATCAAGTTTTGGTATTTCAAAGGTGAATGATGGTGAAGGGCTTCGTACAGCAATCTTTAATGCATTCATTGAGGATGATGAAGTTATTATTGAAGAATTTGTTGATGGAACTGAGATCTCTTGCGGTTTGGTAAAGGTTA
>JAUWMO010000154.1 GCA_030613125.1 Bacteroidota bacterium
CTTTTTTTACTTTCAAAGTGATGAGTAATGAAAGTGTATTGTTGCCTTACAAAATCAATAACTGCGAGAGAGTCATTACCAAGTTCCAAAACCGGATATAAATCGATAAGATGTTGTTTTGCTGTTACATTCTTAATTATCATCTGCACCATAGCCATAGTTGAACTATATACAAAAAAAGTCTCCTGAACTTTAATTCCCGGGAATGGCTGGTATTCAAGTATAGCCATATCCGGAAATGATGCAGTTACAATTGGTTTTTGAAAGAACTGGCCAATATTCATTATGGCTAATTTATTCACCATCCAAACAGCGAACATCCTGCCCGAATTATCACTTGAGTAATTTAGCGGTTCACAATCAGTATAGTAATCCATTTTATATCCTTTATCACCATATAACCTTGACCGGCTTATGGTAGCAGCATAAGTTGTATACAAAGGATCATCTCCTGATGCATCTATTTTGAAATATTTATCAGTAACAGAAAGTGTTTGAGCCTGAGAAAAGTGTGGTATCAATATCAGGACCCATAAATATTTCAGGATTCTGTATTCGGGGTGCATTATAAATTTAAATTGAATTTGTGCGCTCTAAACGCCTATACCTATAAATTATTTTGGGATTAGCATCCCTGGTCTGTTGTAATACCGGTTCAATCAGATTAGCAGGTCCTGTTCACCGGCATCCCTACTGCCCCTATTCAAGATTTGCAATGATATAAAACAAAGCAATTAACAGAACCAGCAATAGTATATAAAAAATGTAATTGCCATACTTTATGATCAAATTGCTCCTCCTCCGTTCCGAACTCATTCTTCTTGAATCGCGCCGAAAAAAGATTGATGGTAACATATGTTTAAAATAAAAATTATTATTGTTCAGCATCGGTAACACACCGGAAACCCACTGTGGAATTTCTGTCAAAACCCTCTGAAACCATCAGTAGCATTTGTGTTTTATTCAAAGGTTGGGTACCTCCTTTCACGTACCATATGCTTGATGTGGGTTTATAGTAACTGCCGCCCCGTATAATTACAAACCTGTAGCTACCATTGTAATAAACATCATTTGTCAATTGCCACACGTTTCCTACCAGATCAGCAATTTTAAAAGGGCTTTCACCTTTAGAAAATGCATCAACCGGGGTTGATCTGCCAAACGCATTGTTACACTTTGTACCACGAAATTCATTGCCCCAGGGCCACAATCTTCCATCAGTTCCCTGGGCTGCATATTGCCACTCAACTTCAGTTGGTAACCGTTTATTTGCCCATTCGGCATATGCTTTTGCATCTTTAAGGCTAACATATACAACGGGATAGTTCTCCTGTCCGGCAGGATATTTTCCTGCATCCCAGTGCTTTAAGAAGTTAGCCCGATCTTCAGGTTGATATTGTGTTGCGACAAGAAACTCATAGAACTGCAGATTTGTAACCGGATATTCATCCATAAAGAATCTCTTCACCTGTATCTTTTTTGGTTCGGAATAATCCGGGTACGAAATAAACTGGTCGGGATTCGTAACCTGAAAACTAAATTCCCCTTCGGGTATTTCCCTCATCCCAGAAGGTGGCCTTTTATGTGTTTCAGTTGGAGTTACATAACTGATCAGGTATGGTTTTCCGGGTTCAATTCTTATAACTCTTTCATCAAGTATTTCTTCACCAGCAAAAAGTTGCACAACAAATTTTCCTTCTACTCTTCCAAACAGGTCAGATAACTTCACCTTCACAAAATTATCCTGAAAAACCCCGGGTTCTTTCTGATATGAAGGATCTCCTTTCCAAATCCTGATCGATTCGCCTTCACTGGTTACTATTTTCAAAGAATCTCCCTTCACATCAACCTGTATCAGGCTTGGTAACCTTACAATACAGTCTACATTACCTTCACGACCGGTACCCAGCCATGAACTGTTAAATTCCCGTACCTTAACAGGAATATAATATAATGAATCATTCAGTACAGGTTTTAGTTCTTCATGATTCCAAAGACTAACAAAATGAAATCCATCAGCAGGTTCAATTTTAAAAAGAGATCTTGAAACACCCTCTGGTTTCATACTTAATATGGTATACAAGGTTTTCTGGCCGTTAGTCCATTGGTTCACAAAAATATTATCTTCAAGGGTTGGAATTAAGGGGGTCCAATTATTATTTAAAAAGACTGAAGAATTCTCCCGGAGTATTTTAGTGGTTTTCCCTAAAAAAAGAAAATCTGTCTCCATCCAATCGGGACGTCCCGGGTCAAACGTATTGATCTCAGTACCATAACCATTAAAAAAAGAAATTGCAATATCTCTGTGAATGCTTCCACGGTTAAGCACACAAACCCTGAAAATGGCAAATTCAGGTTTGATAAGCTTATTAAGGTTTAATAGTGGTGATCTGTTAATGGCATTATGAACTCTCCCGGATACAATTCCCGGCATATCCATTGGGACCGCCATTCCTTCAGAATACATAATAACACCGTTTCTGACACTATCGGCAACTTCCTGAAGTCTGTTACTTGAGCTACCTCTGGTATCCAGCACAACGCCATCAGCATCCACTTCTTTTATTAAAGTAGCCATGGCTTTAAACGGATCTTCCCGGTCTGTACTTTGATCCCAGGGATTATACGATATAAAAAACCTGGTACCATTAGCTTTTGCATATCGCGATAGTTCTTTCAGCTTCGGCAAACCAAAAGGCAAGTCAGAGTACAATTCCCACTGGTTTCGCTGATCCACTCCAAGTCTTGGCCAGGTGGGCCATATACCAAAAACATCATAACCACCAAAAAGTTTTTTTCCTTTTTCGAGATATTGATGAAAGGCGAACTTTCCGGTCTCGCTGTTATAAAACTCCTGGTCCCATGCAAATTGCAATGTTATTATATATTTATTCCTGATCCATTTAAGGTCTTCCCTTTCGAAAAGAGAGTTATCAAATTCATTGAGATCATACAAATATCGATCATGAAACATTAGCTTTATTCCATTCTGCCATTTACCCTGGTAGATATCTGCATATATTGTATATTCAACTTCAGCTCTCGGAGGCAGAGCTGTTTTATATCTTTGTAATTTAGCATTTCGACTACTTGTACGCCTGCTAATTGCACAAACGGAATATTTATCATCAAGGTCAATTGCAGCATATCCCAGTTCCCAGGCGTTATCGGGAAGAATAACACTAACAGGCTTTCTTTCAGGTAGATATATGTTTGCCCGGGCAAGTGACCAGGGTCCTTCTGAAGTGAGATAAATATGTTCGGTTGAAAATCCAAATGGAACTATATTTTCCAGTACCAGTGTATCTGAGGAATGATTTTGAAATTTAATGATCCCCTTCCAGCCTTTTTCTCCATTATTAAGAGAACGAATTGCTCCGTCCAAACCATTGCCATAAGTGAATCTGATCACATTGTCCTCCAGCATAAGTTTTGTCTCCCGGGATGTAACAAAATCATTATCAACTACAAGACTAAACAGTGGAACAGGTTGAATCAATGCAATACTTTCACTATCAAGAAACCTGATAGATGCAATTTCCAATCCATTTGTAAAACTAAATCCAAAAGACTCTAAAGATTGAGCATAACCATTAAGAAATGGATTCAGAATTAATAAAAGAGAAGAAAAAAATAGCTGCAGAGCTCGAACCATAAATTTATTAAAGAAATATCTGTTATTCCTGAACCAGGAATTTATAGATAGTGGTTTGCTTATATGTTTCTCCTGGCTTCAATATAGCATTCGGAAATTCCGGTTGGTTTGGTGAATCAGGAAAATGTTGCGCTTCAAGACAAAAACCGGATTGCTTTTTGTAAACAACTCCATTTTTCCCGGTCAGTGTTCCGTCAAGAAAATTACCGGTATAAAATTGAACTCCCGGTTCAGTAGTATATACTTCCATCAAACGGCCACTTTCCGGTTCATACACTTTGGCCGTCAATCCTAATTCATCATTCTCCTTATTTATCACATAGCAATGATCATATCCACCTTCAACCTGGGCAAACCGGGAACCTATTGATTTAAACTCAGAGAAATCCATTGGAGTATCTTTACATTCCCGCAACTCCCCGGTTGGGATTGCGTCTTCATAAACTACAACATACCTGTCGGCATTTAACATTATTTCGTGACTAAAAACATCTCTTTTACCTCCGGTCAAATTGAAATATCCGTGATAGGTAAGATTAACCGGACAAGCTTTATCAATAGTACCTGTATAATCCACCTTTAATTCATTATCATTGGTAAGAGTATAGGTAATATGAACATCGAAATTTCCCGGAAATCCTTCTTCCATATCAGGGCTAATATAGTGGAGTTTTATGCCAACTTCATCATCGGATTTGAAAGTTTCTGACTTCCATACCTTTTTATCAAAACCTATAATTCCACCATGAAGGTGATTTTCCCCATTGTTTATTGCAAGAGAGTATTTATGGCCATTTAACTCGAATTCACCTTTGGCAATCCGGTTGCAAAAACGTCCCACAATAGACCCAAAATAAGGATGACCATCCTGGTAAAATTGCAAATTATCAAAACCAAGTGTAATATTTTCAAATGCACCATTTTTGTCTGGTACAACAATTGAGGTTACAATTCCACCATAATTGGTGATATCAACCTTCATACCTTTTTTATTTTCAAGCATATAGAGCAATACTTCCTGCCCGTCAATATTTCCAAATGTTTTCGATTCAATTTTCATAGTTTTTTCAGTTTTTGTTTTTTCCTCCTTGCTCTTCTGAGAAGAACACGATAATAAAAAGCCCGTAAGGGTAAGAGCTAAAAAAAATGGAATTTTGATAATAGAGTTAGTTTTCATTTTAATAAATTTTAATTTAATAATATCATATATTTTAAAATTTTGTTTGTTGACTATATTGGAAATAAATTCATGGTATGGTTTTAATTAAATTGCCAGTTCTAAAAAACTCCTCCTCCTAAATACAAACGTATAGCAGCCACAACCAAGACTAAGATGTTTAAATTCTGGCCTTGCTTATATTTTGCTATGATGCCTATGGCCAGGCCAATAATCGCCAGTAAGATGGCCAGCCAGTTTAACCAACCCAGCAATGGGATAAAGCCTATAAGACTAATTATCAACGCAATAACCCCGATTATAATTGATACCAGATTCATCAGCTTAGGAATAAATATAAAAGTAAGAATTTTACGAGAATCATAAAAACTTTGCTAAGAAGTTTTCTGCTTCCGGAGGATTGCAAAACGAAAATGGATCAAATTCATTACAATATTTTATATGCTCCTTAAATTAGAACAGAGCCATTAAACTACGTAGTTTAATACGTAGTTCATGAGTTTTATGTTTTGTGCAACGCATGACCCGGAACCACCAATTCTGAATTTTGAAACTGCCGTAGGCTGTAGTTGTTAGATTTGAGTATATGATTGATGTTCACTGAATTCAGGACAGAATAAGGAATTTCCTGAAATAATCCAATATGATTTGATTTAATAACTGAAACATTAATCTTATTTTTACATAGTCAATTAAAATCAATTAAAGATGAGAACAATTTATTTTAAAATTACCATATTATCACTTTTATTATTTTGTATAGCTATTGTTATATTAATCTCCTGTAAAGAAGTTAAAGAAATGAATCAAGATCCTGAAATAGAACCGCTAAAACAAGGATTTAAAGCATCTGCAGCGGTAGGATATTGTGCCTCATTAGCAAACACGCTTTTTAGAGGTGAGGATTTACCAGATAACGTATTATTTCAATCTACAGAATTTAAAAGTAGGTAATAAGTTAAACCTGGGAAATATAATTCTGAATTTTCACGATAAATGTGATGGAAAAGCATATGTTGAATTTGCGAGTGGAAAATACGTAACATCAAACCACAGATATGTGAATCTTAATTTTTACTAACTAATGTCTGAAAGAAAACTCAGTGTTTGATAAGAAAATGTCAAACCTGTAGTTATAAATCGAATCAGACAGAATGTTTATTGAAAGCGATAAAGATTCTCAGGACATATTTATAAAAAAAAGTCTGGCCATCCGGCCAGACTTGAATAGGTACTCTGAATATTATTGTAATAAATTAAGCTAATACTACATTCACAGCATTCAGACCTTTTCTTCCTTCTTTAAGCTCAAAATTAACTTCATCGTCATCCCTGATCTCATCAACAAGTCCGGTAGCATGGACAAAATATTCCTTGCCTTCTTCTTTCTCAGTAATAAAACCAAATCCTTTTGATTCGTTAAAGAACTTTACAATTCCTGTTTTCATTAAAATAAAATAAATAAATAAATAATTGAAGCCGCAAATATAGATAAATTTTTTAATTCCAAACTATTAACCCGATTTATTGTCAATGAATTCCTTGGAGAAATGATGTTTTTCTGGTGTTTGGTAGTTTGGAAATGAGGGTAGCCGGGAAACTGGTTGCCCTTTTTTTGGTAGGAATAAAAGGAAAATAAATTTGTATCTGCCAGGCATCTTAAAAAAATTGGCTATAATGTTGATATAAATAAAATTAAGGATGAGCCTGAAACAATACCAGTTTATGATGAATTAAACTGGCTGGTTGACGTTTATTTGCCTAAAGATGACTGGTTAGAGTTTGTTGAATTTTCTGTTGAATAACCAGGTTTAAGAATCAATTTGTAGAAAATGTAACTAAAATGCTATAAAAAAGTAAAATATCTAAGCAAATTAATGATTGTTTATGACAATTTCTTAAATTTAAAATTTATGATAATTTTGTCGCCATGTCAGAAAACAAAAGTAAAATCCGATTTAAGTATATCTTTTCAGAAGATTATAATCCAAAGTATGTAAATGGTGCGTATGGAGGGATTAACCCTCGTGGAGAAATAGTCGTAACCTTTTTTATGGAAAGATCTGCAATGCCAAAATCTCAAACTTTCTTATTGAAAAATGGCAAACCAGATAAGGAACTTTCAGCCGAAAGAAAGCCAGAAGACCTTCAGGAAAGTGTAGTAAGGTTTGTTCAAAATGGCATTATTTTAGATCATAAAAATGCTAAGGAGATTCATAAATGGTTAGGTGACCATATTGAAAAGTTGGAAAAACTTATTCTTAAAAAATGATGGAAGATTGTATTTTCATAGAACAAGATAGTTCAATTAGAGAGAAACCAAAATTCTTTGGGGAAAAAAGAAAATCATTCAGCTATAGCACTGTATATACTGGCTATGCAATAATTTGGGACAATGATGCTAGCAGTCTTGCAGATGAGAAAAAAATTTTCTCGCTTTATGAAAATATTAACCGACTAAAGTCTTTTTTGAAATTGGGGCAAAATTGGAATGACCACGATGCAAATCCTTTTACTGATGAGCTAATTGAAAAGGCTTTTAATATATTGACTTCTTTAAGTTATTCATCTGAAGTTTTCCCGACAGGTAGAAATAGTATACAATTTGAGTTCAAAAAAGATAATGAAGACTATCTTGAATTTGAGGTTTTTGATGATAAAATTTTACGTTTTAGTATGATTAATGGAAACCCCATAGAAGAAGAATTATCAGATTCGATTCAAATTAATCAAATCCTAACACAATTTTATGCTTGATAGTCATATTGCAGATGATGAGCGGCTATATAGAGTTATAAAAAATATTCCTTCATGGTGGAATTATAAAAGAAACAAGCCCTCAACTGCAGCATTTAAAGACTCGAATGGTATATCAGTTGATCGTGAAGGAGATAGGTCAAATGAAAATTGTATTAAATCCTTAGAGTCCAGGTTTAGAAGATATTTAAAAGCAATTGTATCCTTAACTGGCAGGGAATGCAGAAATTGTGATACCTATCCATTGTATTCACCCTCGAGAAAAAATAATTATCATTCTTTGATTCATGATGGGCCTGAAACAATTGAGATCTCTTCAACGAAAGCTTTTAACCTTTGTAATATAGTAAGGATCGATGTTTCTTAATATGCTTAAATATCCAAAAATCGGACATTTAAAGAATCTAAATATCTGAAATATAACGCACCTATCACCGCACCTAAGAAAACAAAAGCATAAAATATGACAACCCCAGCGACAACAAA
>JAUWMO010000386.1 GCA_030613125.1 Bacteroidota bacterium
ATTAAATTTTATCAGATACCAGAGGCTTTAGCTAATGGCAATTTACAATTAATTGACAGACAAACTTTTAATATAACTTTATACTCGTGAAAAAAAAAGATGTACCTCAGGATGATGAAGGTCTGATGGAAGGGAAATTCGAGGACCTTTGTTACGCTACTGATGAAAACGGAAAATATGTACAGGTATTCAGTACTGGCTGGGGTCCTAAAAATGCTGCTATAAAACAGGCCTGGGAAGGAATCAATGAAAGAATGGCACACGCCCAAAGACAGGTTATTGAAGGGAAATTAAGCCCTATAGGATATTTGATGGAAAAAAATATTATGAGCATTCCCTTACTTGCTCAATACGTAGGTTTGCCAAAAAGGAAGGTGAAAAAACATCTTATACCTGCTCAATTTGAAAAACTTGATCCCTCGATACTTGGAAAATATGCTGAAGCATTTGATATTTCTGTTGTGGAGTTGTGTGATACAGAAAAAATGAAGTTAGAAAAATGAGATCATCACAAAATATAAAAATTGATTTCGAACACCATCCTGCAGCCCACTGTGAGAACGGTGTTACATCAAATCTTTTAAATTTTTATGATATTGGCCTAAGTGAACCTATGGTTTTTGGAATTGGTTCAGGCCTCTTTTTTTCGTACATGCCATTTATCAGAGTTAACTACTTACCCGTGACCTCTTTCAGGCCGTTGCCAGGATGGATTTTCAAAAGGATAAATAAACGATTAGGAATAAAGATCAAACGAAGGAAGTTTGTAAACCCTAAGAAAGCCATGGATGCTCTTGATACCAATCTGGCAAAAGGTATCCCAACCGGTTGTCTGGTTGGTGTTTATCACCTTACCTATTTCCCAAAACCATACCGGTTTCATTTTAATGCCCATAATATTATTGTGTTTGGAAAGAAGAATGGTGAATATTTAGTAAGCGATCCAATCATGAAAGGTCCTGAAAGACTTACTTACAGTGATCTGCAACGAGTCAGGTATGCAAAAGGAAGCTGGCCGCCAATTGGGCGTATGTACTATGTAATTAAAGTCCCGAAACATTATGATCTTAAGAATGCTGTTGTAAAAGGTATTCGTAAAACAAGCAAGGATATGCTTAATATTCCGGTTCCGCTCTTCGGAGTAAAAGGGATACGATATCTTTCAAGAAGAATGCGTAATTGGCCACACAAGCTTGGAGCAAAAAAAGCATCACTTTATATTGGGCAGGTTGTCAGGATGCTTGAAGAAATTGGAACCGGTGGTGCCGGATTCCGATTTATGTATGCTGCCTTTCTTCAGGAAGCTGCCGGGATTTTGAAACAGGACTGGTTAAATGAAGTCTCAAAGGATATGACTGATGTAGGTGACAAATGGCGCCAATTTGCTGTAATGGCAGGCAGGATCTTTAAAAACAGGGCAAATAGTAAAGAAACCTATGAAGCTGCAGCTGATATCTTAACTGATATAGCTAACCGGGAGGAGATAATATTCAGAAAGCTAAAACACATCAGGGTTGAAGGATGAATAAAAAAACTATTATCCGGATTGAGGACCTGTCAAAATCTTATAAAGGTACTACTACTCCAGCCATAAGTAATATCTTCCTGACCATCAGAGAAAAAGACATTTTTGGACTTTTAGGACCAAACGGAGCAGGAAAAACCACTACTATCAATATTCTGTGTGGCTTATTAGCACCTTCACGGGGACAAGTTTTAATAAATGGTTTGTCACTGACAAAAAATCCTGGCAAAATACAACAAATGATAGGGGTTGTTCCGCAGAAGATTGCTCTCTATCCAACGCTTACAGCTACTGAAAATTTACGTTTCTTTGGTAATATGTATGGACTGAAAGGAACCGAGCTCAGAAACAGGATACATTATTACTTGCATCTGCTTGGTTTAGAAAAAGTAGCGGCCCGGAAAATAAATACCTTTTCGGGGGGGATGAAACGCCGGATCAATTTGCTAGCGGGAATATTACATGAACCAAAAATTCTGTTTCTCGACGAACCAACCGTAGGTATTGATGTTCAATCCAGGAATGTAATTCTTGATTACCTGAGGAATTTAAATGCAAATGGAACAACAATAATCTACACATCACATTATCTTGACGAAGCAGAAAAACTATGTTCACATATTGCAATAATTGATTATGGGGAAATAATTGCTGAAGGTATTCCTAAAGAACTGATTAAAAGCAGATCTGAATATACTAATCTTGAAGATATTTTCCTGCATCTTACCGGAAGACATTTAAGGGATAATTAGATGCTAAAATTACGATCATCAATAATAAAAGAGATACTTGTTCTCATCAGGGATAAAGCCGGATTGGCAATCTTGTTTATAATGCCAATGGTGCTGATCTTTGTAATGACATTGATTCAGGATAGCACTTTTAGAAAGCTTGATGAAACAAGCCTGCCTGTACTATTGGTAAATGAAGATAACGACTCTCTGGGATTCGCTATAGAACAAGGTCTTTCATCTACCGGTTTCTTTTCTGTCATAACTGCCATTGATAGTGAGATGTTATCAGAAGAAATTATCAAAAGAAAAGTTTCTGACGGTGA
>JAUWMO010000250.1 GCA_030613125.1 Bacteroidota bacterium
CCTTTACTTTTCCAATCGATGAAAAGTAAACAAAAATCTTGTCAAAACGATCACTGGCCTTTACCCACTCGTCCTGTGAAATCCTGGTTCATAAGTGTACCCACCTGTTTTAATCGGGCAGTACTTCGCCATTATTTCATAGTGCTGGCTCCCAAGGCCCCGGCGTTTTGACCTGCTCGCCCACGTTGCTTCTTCGAAGCAATTTGAGTTAAACCTAAACTTAAATGCTAAATCCTGATGTTTATCAGTTGATAAACCATTAATGTAGAGCCTTACTTTCTTTGTGGCAGAAAACCGAGTGCTGCGAGCTCATAGCCAGTCCCGAAGATTGGGAAACACAATTTTAAAGTGATACTTTGTGAATAAAAAGTAACTCGACACGCTTGTTGCGTGACGAAAGCATGGGTTGTGTGAGGGCATATTTTCTGATTAGGGGACTATTTTTCCCAAACTAAATAAGCTCTGTATATCATAATAGTGCCATTTAAATACGTATTTTAGTAATTTTGACTCAAAACAGAGCGAGATTATAAAAATCCGGATTTTGATCTAATAAACATTTCAACCACTAAGGCTTAAGGCGCATGGATACGGATTATGGATTGCGGATTTTCGCCGCAGCATCCACTTGGAAAGATTGTTCATTGAAACTAAGTTTTATGAGTTGTTATGTCAATCCCTATTTTTTCAGTTTACTAATAATAGCTATTAAAGTGTGCGGAACCTTACTGTTGACATCCCCTTTAGGGGAATGAGGGGTAAGTATTAACAAATATTTTACATTACTTTCAAAGTTGACTTAATACTCGGTCGACTACCTCCGAAACAGGTAAATTATGAATCATCTTGCCTGTAACTTGAAACCTTTAACTTTTTCTGTATTTTTAGAAAATTTTAATAAATGAATAGAAAGAAATATAAAGTTGGGATTTTAAGGGAGACAAAAACCCCTCCTGATCGAAGAGTACCTTTAACACCTTCACATGCAACTGACTTATTAAGAGAATACCCAAACGTGGAGTTGAAAATACAGAGCAGTGATTTACGTTGTTTTACAGATGAAGAATACAGGAACTCAGGACTGTCAGTGGTAAATGATATTGATGATTGTGATATTCTTATAGGCGTAAAGGAAGTGCATATTCCCACTTTAATTCCGGAAAAGACCTATCTTTTTTTTTCACATACAACAAAAGAACAGTCTTATAACCGGAAGCTTCTTCAGGAGATTGTAAAAAAGAAGATCACCTTACTTGATTATGAATATCTGACAGACAGAAATAATATTCGTCTGGTTGCCTTTGGCCGGTGGGCTGGTATCGTTGGTGCCTATAATGGCCTGCGGGCATGGGGGGAGCGGTTTGGGACATTTTATCTGAAACCAGCACATGAGTGCCATGACTTGAAAGAGCTGCTTGGCCACCTCGGCCAGTTAAAATTGCCTGTTATGAAGATACTGATCACAGGAGGGGGCAGGGTAGCTCATGGTGCACTGGAAACATTTTCAGCCCTAAACCTTAAGGTAGTTACACCTGACGAGTTCATTACTAAATCATTTAATGAACCCGTGATATGCCAGATTGATGCTGACAATTATGTAAAACGCATTGACAGATCAGGTTTTAACTTTCAGCATTTTTTTAATAACCCGAAACTTTATGAATCAACTTTTCGCCCATATATCAGGGTAACGGATCTATATATTCCTTGTCATTATTGGGATCCTGATTCTCCCGCTTTTATGACAAAAGAAGATATGAAGGCTGGTGATTTCAGAATGAAAGTGATAGCCGATGTTAGCTGTGATATTAAAGGTCCTGTTCCATCAACCCTTCGGGCTTCTACCATCGCAAATCCCTTTTACGGATATGATCCCTTAACATGTAAAGAAACTGCTGCTTTTGAACCTTCAGGCATTACTGTAATAGCCGTTGACAATTTGCCTGGGGAATTGCCCAGGGATGCTTCAGAGGATTTTGGGAAACTGCTGCTGGAAAAGGTTTTTCCATCGCTTTTCGGAGAAGACAGGGAGGGAATCATCGAACGGGCCACGATTGCTGAGAATGGAAAACTTACCCGGTCCTATGCCTATCTGCAGGATTATTTGGAAGGAAAGTAGGTAGTACACTGAGTGCAGTATGGATGATGTAGTAAGTATTATGTTAATGCAAGTATGCAGTAGCCAGTATGCAGTATGCAAAAATTTGCAGAAAATGATTAACAATCTTTCAAAATTCATGTAATAAGAGTAATGACATTTATCCTACCTACTGCATACTGCATACTGCATACTACTTTACTGCCTACTTATTAATATTCTTAAGTTCCTTGATTGTATTTACGGGATCCTGGGATGAAAAAACCGCATTGCCGGCAACCAAAACATTAACACCGGCTTCTACAAGAGCTTTTGCATTGCCAGGACCAACTCCTCCATCTACTTCAATAAGAGCCTTTGAGCCTGATGAATCAAGCATCTTTTTCAATTTGCGGATCTTTTCATATGATTGTTCGATAAATTCCTGTCCCCCAAATCCGGGATTTACAGACATTACAAGGATCATGTCAGCTTCATGCAGAACTTCACTAAGCAGATAAACTGGTGTGTGTGGATTTAATGAAATGCCTGCTTTCATCCCGTTTGATCTTATTTCCTGCAATGTACTGTGTAAATGGGTGCATGCTTCGTAATGTACAGTAAGAATATCGGCACCGGCTTCCCTGAAGGTTTTAATGTACCTGTGTGGGTCAGTTATCATCAGATGCACATCAAGAGGTTTCTGTGCATGTTTTTTAATGGCCTTTATTACTGGCATGCCAAATGAAATGTTTGGCACGAAAACGCCATCCATAATGTCAAGATGAAACCAGTCGGCCATACTTGTATTTACAATTTTAATGTCTTTCTCAAGATTGGCAAAATCAGCGGCAAGTAGTGAAGGTGCAACCAGGTGGCTCATAATGTTATATTTTGTGTAAAAGTAAAAGGTGAAAATTAAAAATTAAAAATTAAAAAATAATAAGTCCTTTTTCCACCGGGTAAAGATTATTGGAGGCGACAGGCAGGAATATCCTTTAGAGATAGGTTTTAAGGATTTTACAGCGGGTGGTATTTTTAAGCCTCCGGATTGCTTTTTCTTTGATCTGCCGTACCCTTTCGCGGGTAAGGTCGAACCTTTCCCCTATTTCTTCAAGAGTATGTTGATGATAACCTCTCAGGCCAAAAAATAAACGCAGAATATCAGCTTCTCTTGCTGTAAGAGTGTTTAATACACGTTCAATTTCCCTACGCAGTGAATCCATGATCAATTCCTTATCGGGACTAATGGAGTCCTTATTTAATAAAATATCATACATATTTGAATCAAGTTCATTATTTGATAAGGGTGCATCCATTGATAAGTGTCTGGCTGTATTCTTAATTGCTTCTTTTACATCTTTAGGTGCAAGTTCAAGTGTTTGGGCAAGTTCATTAATAGTGGGTTCTCTTTCAAATTTCTGTTCGAGCTCAGTAAAAACTTTATTGATTTTATTAATGGAGCCGATCTTGTTTAAGGGAAGGCGCACAACTCTGGCCTGTTCGGCAAGTGCCTGCAATATTGATTGTAATATCCACCAAACAGCGTAGGAAATAAATTTAAACCCCCGGGTTTCATCAAAACGTTTAGCTGCCTTGATAAGTCCCAGGTTGCCTTCATTGATTAGGTCAGGAAGGCTGAGTCCCTGATTTTGATACTGTTTTGAAACTGAAACAACAAAACGAAGGTTTGCTTTTATAAGTTTTTCCAAAGCCTGGTCATCTCCCTGTTTGATCCTTCCTGCCAATTCTGCTTCTCCTTCAGGTGAAAGCAAATCTACTTTGCTTATCTCCTGCAAATATTTATCCAGGGATAATGTTTCACGGTTCGTGATTTGTTTTGTGATCCTTATTTGCCTCATTGTACCCGGAAAGAAAAGATAACTATGTTATTATACGTTAACTTTATATTTAAGTTCAAGTGAG
The DNA here is from genome assembly GCA_030613125.1 of Bacteroidota bacterium. Classification (GTDB taxonomy): domain Bacteria; phylum Bacteroidota; class Bacteroidia; order Bacteroidales; family VadinHA17; genus JAUWMO01. Next base: position 4,004 of record JAUWMO010000250.1, read on the forward strand.
TGCTGAAATTTGTTTTATAACTGATTCCAGTTAATAATTTATTCTCATATTTGAACAATACCAGACATTGGAATTAGGTATTAGAATAACAACTTTTGTCCTAAATTTAAGTTTTTTTAAAAGAAAATCAACTTTTTTTTTTATAATTCTGATGAAATACTTATACTTGCATTGTATTTCCAATACTTTTTTCGTTTTTTATCAATTCCATTTCCTTAATTGAACAGCGTATTACCGCAAATTTATTTGTTTCCTCATAATTAGTAATTGACACATTTACTTAATAATTCTTATTAAATCTACTATTTAACAAACATGTATGACATTTTAGAACTCAACAAAAAGCTTGTATCCGAGTTGCGTGAGATTGCAAAAGAACTAAAGGTCAAGAGAGTTGAGTCCCTCCGAAAACAGGACCTGGTTTACAAGATTCTTGATCAGCAGGCAGTTCTGTCGGCTGATAAATCAGTAAAAAAGAAAAGCCAGGAAGAAAGATCTTTAAAAATTGACAGACAAAGAGGACGTTCACAGGTACGAAAAGAAATGTCCTCTGAAGCTACAGTATCTGAAAAGCCAGGTTCACGGAAGGAGATCAGACTTCCTGCCAGGACAAGATCTGATGAAACAACTAAATATCGTCACAAACCTGGCACTGATAAAGAACCTGTTCAGAAACGGGATGAAGCCAGGCAGCCACAAGGCGCATTCGACTTCGACCAGCAAAGGAGAAAGAATTCCAGGAGTGATGATAAATATGATTTCGATGGTATCATAACAAATTCGGGTGTTCTGGAGATTATGCCTGATGGATACGGATTCCTTCGTTCAGCTGATTTTAATTACCTGAACTCCCCTGATGATATTTATGTCTCGCAATCTCAGATTAAGTTATTTGGTCTTAAAACGGGAGATACTGTAAAAGGGAGTGTCAGGCCGCCTAAAGAGGGAGAAAAGTACTTTCCTCTTATTAAAATTGTTGAAATAAATGGCCGCAGCCCCGATTATATCCGTGATCGTGTCCAGTTTGATTTTCTGACACCATTATTCCCTGATGAGAAATTCAAGATCTATGATCGAGGCGGGGGTAGCCTGTCAGTACGCATTATTGATATGTTTGCTCCAATTGGAAAAGGACAAAGGGGGCTGATCGTTGCACAACCCAAAACGGGAAAAACGATTTTATTGCAAGAGATAGCCAATGCAATTGCAAGTTATCAACCAGATGTTTATCTTATTGTTTTGCTTATTGAT
>JAUWMO010000164.1 GCA_030613125.1 Bacteroidota bacterium
TACAGGTCTGTAAAGAATTCCTGATAAGTTCACAGGTGAACCGTGTGAAAGATGTCCCCCATGCGAAAGGTCAAGACCCAAAAAAGTATCTCCCGGTTTCAGCACTGTTAAAAACACCGCAGCATTGGCCTGGGCACCCGAATGAGGCTGAACATTTACATATTCCGCATTAAACATCTCTTTTAGCCTGTCAATAGCCAACTGTTCAGTCTGATCGACAATATCACACCCACCATAATACCGATGTCCCGGATATCCCTCTGCATATTTATTCGTAAGAACAGATCCCATGGCTTCAAGTACCTGAGGGCTGACAAAATTCTCTGAAGCAATTAGTTCTATACCATTAAGCTGTCGCTGATATTCCTTTTCTATCAGGTCAAAGGCAAGTTTGTCTTTTTTCATGGTAATCCTTAAAATTTTAGCTGCAAAGGTAAATTATTCGTCTAAGAAAAAAAATCCACTTTTAGTGGAAGATGAAATAATAATTGAAATAAAAGTTGTATATGTCATTTTGCCCGTTCATAAAGCACAAATCATTTCGTATTTAGAACTTCCCGAAAAAAAGCTGGGCTTTTTGATTAAGTTCAATGTTACGTTACTGAAACAAGGATTCAGGCGTTTTGTAAATGATTTTTTTTAATTAGACGTTTTTGATTTTTTTCAGGATTTTTCTATGGATAGTTATCAATAAATTATGCTGATTATTAACACTTTATGTTATTAGTGAATGCCCCGAATTACCTTCCCTTCCCTTATGAAACCTCTACTAAGACTTTCCTGTAAGCAGAAAAAATTCGTGATTTTGAAACAAATCCTATGTACTTACCCTGATCAGTTACCGGCAGATTCCATGCACCGGTCTCCTTGAATTTGTCCAGAACAGTTTCCATACTGTCAGATGGTGACAGGCTGGCTGCAGGTGTAATCATAAGTTCCCTTATAAAAGTCGTTTTATACATTTCATGCCGGAACATAATTTCCCTTATATTATCAAGCGAAACAACCCCTAACAGTATTTTATCTTCATCAACAACCGGAAAAACATTCCTTTTCGATTTTGACACACTTTTCACCAGTTCACTAAGGGTATCATCTGGGTGGACACGAGAAAAATCTTTTTCAATTTCCTTCTGCCAATTCATAAGTGTGAGTACGGCCTTATCTTTGTTATGGGTGATCAATTCACCCCGTTTTGCAAGACGTTTAGTATATATAGAATGGGGCTCAAAATACATTATGGTAAGGTACGATATAGTTGATGTAATTATTAATGGTATAAGCAATCTGTATCCCCCGGTTATTTCAGCTATCAGAAATATTCCGGTTAAAGGTGCATGCATAACTCCGGCCATTAAACCAGCCATTCCTGCCAGTGTGAAATTACTGGTAGAAATATATATTCCCGGAACTTCGTTAACCAATCTTGAAAAGAAAAATCCTGCCACACCACCGGTAAAAAGAGAAGGAGCGAATATACCTCCTACTCCTCCGGCACCTGTTGTTACTGCCATGGCTATAACTTTAAAAACAATTATCAGGCCTAAATAGGTCAGAAACCAACCATGATATTCAAAAATTGAATAGAACAAACTCTTTTCGACTATGTAATAACTTTGTCCATTCAGAAGTGCGGAGATTGTTTCATATCCTTCTCCATATAAAGAGGGAAATAAGAAAATTAAAATACCCAGAATTAATCCACCGGAAATAATTCGTATTGAGGCCTTCCGAACTTTGGAGAATCCCGATTCAATAGCCATAGTCATCCGTGTGAAATAGAATGATATCAGACCGGTAAAGATTCCTAATAAAATATAAAAGGGTATATCATTCATTGCGTAAGCCTCTTTCAGATCGAATGAAAATAAAACGCTTTTTCCCATAAGAAGAAAAGCCATTATAGTCCCTGTAACAGATGAAATTAAAAGGGGAACAATTGATGAAAGGGTCAGATCCAGCATTAAAACCTCAAGCGTGAAAACTACTCCTGCTATGGGGGCCTGAAATATTCCGGCAATAGCTCCTGCAGCCCCACAACCGAGTAATAAAGTTCTATCCTTATAGTTCATCCTGAGCCATCTTCCCAATGAAGATCCAAGCGAGGCTCCTGTAAGTACAATTGGAGCCTCAGAACCAACAGATCCGCCTGCACCAATGGTGATCGTGCTTGCCACCATTGAAGAATAGTTATTATGTGATTTTATAATACTGCTTTTTTTTGATATGGCAAATAATATCCTGGATACGCCATGGCTGATATTATCACGTACAACAAACTTTACAAAAAGTGCTGTAAGAATGATTCCGAGAAAAGGGAAAACAAGATACCAAAGACTGCTGCTTTCTATATCAAATCCCCGGGTAAGAAAATTTCGGGTGTAATGGATCGTGGTTTTAAGCAGAACTGCTGCCAGCCCACTGAAAACTCCAACCACAAAACTCATAACCAACAGGAATTGCTGCGGGGGAATATGTCTGGCTCGCCAGATAAAAATTTTTTTTAGTAGGCCAGTAATATTCATTGCGGTGCAAAAATAATAATATTTAAAGGAAAGTCAGAGCTTGTAAGATCAATCCTCAGAAAACTCCTTTATCAGGGTTCTGTATTTGGAAAACACATTAGCTCTTGAAACAAAACCAATATATTTTCCATCCTCAATAACAGGCAGATTATAATTAGATGATGTTTGAAATTTATGGGCTACTTCTTCCATTGATTCTTTTGGTGATACTGAAGGTACCGGCATAAACATCAAATCACGTACATAGGTATTGTCATATAATTCAGGTCTGAAAACTATATGCCTGATATCATTCACCCATACAACTCCCAATAAATGATTCTCTGTATCGATAACCGGAAAAATATTCCTCTGTGACTTTGAAATCACTTGCACTAATTCACCTAATGTAGCATCAGGCTTAACTGTATTAAAATTTGTCTCAATCAAATGAGTCACTTCCATAAGTGAAAGTACTGTTTTATCCTGATCGTGAGTAAATAATTCACCTCGTTTGGCAAGCTGATATGTATAAACAGATGTTGGTTGAAACAGGCGGACCGTAGCATACGAAATGGTAGCTGTTATCATTAGAGGTATTAAAAGTGCATAACCACTGGTTATTTCAGCAATAAGGAATATACCGGTAAGGGGTGCATGAATTACACCTGAGATCAAACCTCCCATTGCTACAAGGGCAAAATTCTTTTCATTAAGATTGGCACCAAAATAGTTCATGACCGTAGCAAACAACAAACCGGTGTTAACACCAACAAAAAGCGAAGGTGCAAAAACACCTCCGACCCCACCACCCCCAAAAGTAACAGAAGTGGCAACTACCTTAAACAAGATCACAAGTAGTAAAACTCCTGCCATGAGAAAAAACTCTCTTTCATACCCTGCATAAAAAGTATTTTCAAAGAGGTAACCAGTATCTCCTTGAAGAGCACTATTAATCACATCATACCCTTCGCCGTAAAATGAGGGAAAAAGAAAGATCAGTGAGCCTAAGGCAATGCCTCCGATGATCATTTTTATGTACCATGTTGAGATCTTTTCAAATATACCGGCAATAAAAATATAAATACGGGTAAAATAGAGTGATACCAGACCTGTAATAATTCCAAGTCCCAGATAATACGGTATTTCAGATAAGTTAAATGATTCAACAATATGAAACGAATATAAAGTGTTCTGACCCAGAAATAAATACGATGTAATAACACCGGTAACCGAAGAAATTAACAAAGGAATAACAGAGGCCATGGTTAGATTGAGCATTATTACCTCTAGCGCAAAAACTATTGCTGCTATGGGAGCTTTAAAAATAGCTGCCATAGCTCCTGCAGATGCACATCCCAGCATTAAGGTAACCTGCCTGTAGTTTAATCTTAACAGTCGTGCCAGGTTCGATCCTATAGCTGCCCCGGTAGCTACAGTAGGCCCCTCTAACCCGACTGAGCCTCCAAACCCAACCGTTATAGAACTTGCCACCACAGAAGAAAAAATATTGTGTGATCGTATCTTACCGTTTCTTTTTGATATGGAATACAATACTGTTGGTATTCCGTGATCGACTTTTTTCCTCAGTATAAATTTTACAAAAATTGCAACAAGCAATAACCCTATCAGCGGTAATAAAAGATAAAGGAAGAAGTGCTCTGAAAACTCAATATGATTCTCAAATGCATTTCTGATGAAACGAACAAGATTTTTGATTATAACAGCGGCCAATCCTGCTAAAAAACCAATCATAGCGCTCAGTATCATAATAAACTGTCTGTCTTTTATGTACCTGATCCGCCATCTGTATATTTTCAGAAGTAGTCTTCCTCTCTGCATTCGCATAGCTAACAAAGATAATATCCTGAGTCAAAATTATACATAAAGGCCCCTTAATTTGCATGAATATTATATATATTTTTTATTCATATAACTTTCAGATACTGTATCTTCTGACAGAAACAAGCCAGAATATCTTGTTACTACGTAGTTCTCTACTGTTATTACGCTGTTTTTCAATAATATCGGTGATCTGGGAATTTCTATTTTTGTGGTAAGCCAAAAAAAGGTATTACAGAATTTACTCACCTGAAAGTCAAAATATCTGGTTTTATTCAATATTTTTTCTCTGTTAGTTATTATGCCAGGTTAATTTCTAATTTTATAACCTGTTAAAAGAATTTAATGAGGGGAGAAACAAACTCTGTCAATAACATAGCTTCGAAAATTTAAAAAACTGGTATTATCAAAGTTATCTGCTAATTTTGAAATGAATTAATATTAGGCTGAGGCTAAGGCTGAGGAAAGTATTAGGTTTAAGTAGTTTATATCTATATAATAAGAGATTAAAGATTTTACCAAGGAAATAAAGGCGGAATATATAACAGGGAAAATAACGTTACGTGAGCTATTCCTTTTGTATTTGGCATCATATTTAGCTTGGTATATGAGAGAAATATGGGCCTATGGTTTGTTTTCTAACAGATTACCTGGGAAGTTAGTACCACTGGTAAGAAAGGCCCTAAAACAAAAAAAAAAGGGCAAGCTTGCATGAAAACAAAAAACAAGATAAATTGAATTTAATAGCTCATATTCTGAAACCTTGGCTTAAGCATAAGGCTATGATATGCAGTCAAATTCCTTAGCCTTAGCCTTTAATAAAAAAATAAGCTACTAAAACATAACAGATCTATGATTCATGTTGATAAATTCACCCTCGAAAACGGATTGCGGGTGATCGTGCACAGAGACATATCTTCCCCTATAGCTGCGGTGAACATACTCTATGATGTTGGAGCCAGGGATGAAGCTCCCGGGAAAACCGGTTTTGCTCACCTTTTTGAGCATCTGATGTTTGGAGGATCTGTTAATATACCAGTTTATGACGAACCATTGCAAAGGGCAGGTGGAGAAAACAATGCCTTTACCAGTAACGATATTACCAACTACTACTTAACCCTGCCAAAAGAAAATCTTGAAACAGGTTTTTGGCTTGAATCAGACAGGATGCTTGGACTCGGTTTTTCACAACGTAACCTTGATATCCAAAAAAATGTTGTAATTGAAGAATTTAAACAACGTTATCTGAACCAACCCTATGGTGATGTCTGGTTATTACTGCGACCACTTGTATATAAAATGCACCCTTACATGTGGCCAACCATTGGAAAAGAAATCAAACATATTGAAAATGCGAATTTAAATGATGTCAAATCGTTTTTTTATTCACATTATGCTCCTAATAATGCCATCATAACTGTTGCAGGTGATGTGAAACCTGAAAAAGTCTTACATCTTGCTGAAAAATGGTTTGGAAATATTGAACCGAGGAAAATACCGGAAAGAGAACTTCCGGCAGAGCCAAGGCAAACTGAAGCACGTAAACAGACAGTTTACCGTGATGTACCATTAAATGCAATATTCAAGGCATTCCATATGTGTCACAGAAATGAGCCGGAATATCACGCCATAGATCTGACTTCCGATGTCCTGGCAAACGGGCTTTCATCAAGGTTATATCAAAACCTTGTGAAAAAGGAAAAAAAATTTAGTGAAATAAATGCTTATATTACAGGTAGTATAGATCCTGGTTTATTTATCGTTTCAGGAAAGATAATGGAGGGCATTGAACCCGGAGAGGCCGAAATTTCTATCAACAATGAATTGAACAGATTGAAGGAATCCCTGATAGACAAAGAGGAACTTGAAAAAGTTAAAAACAAGGTTGAATCCACCTTTATTTTTTCAGAGATCTCAATTCTTAATAAAGCAATAAATCTGACTTATTATGAATTGATTGAGGAGGCAGAAGCATTAAATAATGAAATTAATAAATACAGGCAGGTTTCTGCTGATATGATAAGAGATATCTCCATAGATCTGTTTAACGAAGATAATTGTTCTACCCTTTACTATTTTACAAATAATAAATAAGTAAAAATCCACACTCTAAGAAGGTGGATTTCTAATTAAAAAAATTGAATTACTCAATGGAAAAAATTTACAGAAGTAAAGAACCTGCTTTTAAGGATATTAAAAAATTAACCATTCCTGTTGTAGAAAAAATCAAACTCAATAACGGGATACCTCTTTTTATTTTAAAGTCAGGAACTCAGCAAATGGTAAGGATAGAATTCATTTTCAAAGCAGGAAAATGGTTTGAACCTGATGTTTTGGTGGCATCGTCAACAAATACCATGCTTAATGAAGGGACAAAAAAGAATAGCTCTCAAAAACTTGCCGTAGCGTTTGATTATTTTGGGTCTTACATACAATTATATTCAGAAAATGACAGGGCAGGTATCGTTCTTTACACACTGTCAAAATATTTTCATGATTCAATACGTTTGGTTGCAGATATTCTTTATAACAGCACTTTCCTCGCCAGAGAACTTAATATTTACCTTAAAAAAGCCAAACAGGAGTTTTTAGTAAATCAATCGCGGGTATCATTTCTTGCCAGACAGGCATTCTTTGAATCTTTATTTGGACAAACACATCCTTATGGCAAAAAAACCGAAACAGAGGATTTTGAAAAAGTGAACAGAGATGCCCTGGTAATGTACTACAATAAATACTACCGGTCTTCAAATTTGAAAATCCTTGTATCGGGGAACTGGGATTTTGATATCAAAGGAGTATTAAACCAGCTATTTGGGGTGAAATTATCTACCTCCGAAATAATTCATCAACCTGAGTTAATATATCCTGAAAAAAAAGAACAGGATAAAAAGATTTTCGTTGAGAAATCTGAAGCAATTCAATCATCAATCCGGATAGGAAAACTGTCGATAAACAGGAGACATCCCGACTTTGTTGCATTAAGATTCCTGACAACGGTTCTTGGCGGGCATTTTGGTTCGAGACTAATGAAGAATATCAGAGAAGATAAAGGATACACTTACGGTATATCGGCCCAGCTTATTTCGCTTGAACAGGAAGGCT
>JAUWMO010000239.1 GCA_030613125.1 Bacteroidota bacterium
ATGGGCCTTTCCTGTTCCAGGGTCTTACGACCCCGGTAAGAAGATACACTGCCTACGGCCGTTTTGAATCAAAAGGAAACCAAGAAATTATCCCATCGGGATAATATGTTACAACCAGGGACGTAAGTCCCTTGTTCAAGAATAAAGGAAAAATGAGTTCCGTAGGAACGGTATGATTTTGTACCTTTAAAGACTAACAAAATCGATAAACCTGAATAGTGCCTAATTACTCACTACGTTCGTGAGATCACTTCGTTAAGTTCCCTTCGGTCATGAGATCGTTTACTCACTTCATTTCACGAAAATCGGGACAGGCTATGAGAACGCCCGCCTGAACTATTCGCCAGCCCGACTAGAGTCATTCTGGCGGGGGCAGGCTTCGCTTAGTTCACTAAGTTCAACTATACACTTACAATTCACTTTCAGCTCTTGTAAGTGCAGTCTCATTAAAATAGGGTTGGACCTTTAAAAACACGTGATTCATTCAGGGGCACAAGCCTGCCAAAATAATTTAGTTTTGTTGAGGTATTACCACTTACAACAGCATCTGCATTTCCGTTTGGTGCAACTGACATTCGCACAAAAATAGTTCCCAATGATGAGGAAACCCGAAATTCAATTGAATGTATTCCATTTTTATTCACAGATGCTTTAAAGTCAACAACCTTACCATCAACAGTAATCCCACCTACACCATTATATCCCACATCCATCCCGTTTCCGAACTGAAAAGTTCCGGTGTCATTGTCAATACCAATAAAGTTCAATTGGGGTTGTACCACAATCCTTTCTCCATACTTATTACCCAGAAAGTCTGCTTCAAGAACAAACTTATGAGCCTGAATACTCGCATCAATAATTATTGCCCTTTCGGCCTCTGCACGCTTTTTTTCCTCTTTTTTTGCTTCCCTGGCAGCCTTCTTCTGCTCTTTGCTGGTTTGTTGTGATATAACCGTTACAGATATTAAAGCCATCAGAACCAGAATAATAAATTTTCTCATAATTTAAATATTTAACTGTTTAACTATAAAATTAGTATTTTAAAATCATAAAATTATAAACATATAGTATGTTCTCTGAATTTTAACTCAAATATTATTCCAATATTAAATTTCTCTCCCGGGTTTAGTAATTATTTGTTAACAACCTCCAAAGAACTCTTTAGAGTTTCTTTCAGGAATGGTTTACCATGACCGGGGTAAAAAATGCGGGCTTCTGAATCAATAAGGGTTTGCCAGCTTCTCATTAGCCGTGGAACATCATTGGCAAACATTGGAAAAACTGTTTTCCCCCAATAAAGATTAAAACATGTATCCCCAACAAAAGTTTCGCCAGTTCCAAAAATTACACTTATTGATCCGCCAGTATGCCCTGGTGTTGGTATAACGGCAGCCGTAAAGCCAAAATCATTAAGAGAACAGACTTCGTTAATTAAAATATCGGCCTTAACGGGATAATATTTTGAACAGGGATTTACGATTTTACCCAAATATGATATTATTTTACTAAGAAATGTAGTCCCCTCAGGTATTGGGGCTTCACCACGCTCCAATATTCCTGCCTCATCAATATGGACCATGACCGGGGCTTTACTTTGCTCTTTCAACCATTTTAGATTCCCAACATGATCGTAATGTACATGTGTAACAATGATAAGGGAAATATCAGCCGGATTAATTTTTTTCTTTTTAAGTTTCTTACTTAGTTTTCGTGAACTTACAGGCCTCCCAGAGTCAATCAACAGATATTTGTTATTTTCCCTTACAAGGTACAGAATACTGAATCCTATATTTACTGATATTACTTCAACCATTTGTCACAATTTCCCAGGATCAAGAACTACAACAGTTCTCACTATTTTCGAATTATCAGGTTGAATGATCTCTATTGTATAGGTTCCTGCACTACTGAAATTAATATCAAAATAGGTTCCATCAAGCTTTACAATCACAGATGGACATTCATCAGCCCCGGAGTTCTTTCCCCACAACTTTATTGATATGGTAGTTCCCTCAAATGAACTTTCGTCATGAGAAAAAGAGTAACAACCATTATCTCCTATTGTGCCAAAGAATTCAATTCGTAAGGTTTCATCAAGGTTGATGGTATCGGCTACATGGATACTATCAACCTTAATAACAAATGTTGTTTCCTTGTTCTTATTACAATTTATTAAGGTCAAGCTAAAAAGCAATACAGGGAGAACTACAAAAGTCTGTTTTATTTTCATCTTAATATGAATTAAAAAAGTTTCATTAATATAATTATCTGCAAAACAACAGTAAATAGGTTAAACAAGCACTAAAGATAATATTTATGCCGGTAAATACAATGTTATACAATCATAGTAAATATCAGGTGCATAATAGTAAAGACTTTTCATCATATTATTAAAATCGCAAGACGCGGGACTCTTATTTTCCCTGGATAATCAACCTTTATTAGTAACAATTTCCTGAACCTCTATTTAAAAAATTTAGTATTTTTACTGTACCTAACATAAATCGTTTATTTCATGGGAAATCCCGGAAGTATCATAAAAAGCCTGTTTTCAACCTGCTTATTTCTGTTTTTAGCAACATACCATGTTAATGGGCAAAAATTCTATACCAAGCTAAGTGATTATTGTTCAACACTTTCTCATGAATTTCAAAAAATACCAGGTGAAAGGAAGGAAATCCTTCATGAGCTTGGAAATTATATTCTGGAACCTAAATCAATAAACACAACTGTACAACTACTTTTCGTTTGTTCTCAAAATTCAAGAAGAAGTCAGTTTGCCCAGGTATGGGCACAAACTGCCTCTTATTATTATAAATTAAATAATATCAAGTCCTTCTCCGGTGGCCTCAATGAAAATGCTATTAATTACCGTATTATGGAAGCATTAAAGAAAGCCGGATTCTCGGTCACCACTTCTGAAGTGTATTCCAAAAATCCTGTATATCTGTTAAGCGTAGGCAGAAAGTATCCGGATATATTTATTTTTTCAAAAAAGTATGATTATTGGAACAATCCGGATGCTTACTTTTTTTCTGTTTATTGTAGTGCAAGCCTTATTGAGAAAGGTCTCCAAATTCCCGGAGCTGTACAAACAATAAATTTACCTTATGAGGATATCCGTATTTTTGACAATTCACCCGGATGGTACCTCAGAAACGATGAAATTTGCCGGCAGGTTGCAAGGGAAATGTTTTATTTAATGGATTATATAAAAAAAATTGAAAAAAGAAGAAAAAAGAAGAATCGCCGGAAATAGCCAGTTGTGGCATTATTATTGTAATCTTACCGACATTAGATATTTTACTGAAATTATACTATTAAAATTGAGTTATCGATGAGAATAATGAAACATTTACTTATTACCATGTTTGCTCTGTTACCCGGAATCCTGTTCAGCCAGGTGGTTGTGCAGGGTATGGATGAATTACTTTATTATGAAAGACTGAACTATTTTCAGGAAGGTATAGTTAAAAACTCATACAACGGAATAAGTGGATCTCCTTATCTGAATGATGATTTCAGGAAAGCCGAAGTACGAACTAAAGAGGATGTTTCATACATAGGCGAGTTACGATATAACATATTCAAAGATGAAATGGAATATAAGGTTAATGGTATTGTTTACTGGATTTCCAACCCTTTGATAATTGACTACATCAAAATTGACAATGAGACCTTTATGTATTTCTGTAAGGAAGGTATGGACAGTGACAAAGGTTGTTATTTTAAAGCGCTTGTAACCGGCAATTGTAAATTGCTTGTAAAAAAAGGGATCATTCTTCAGGATGCTGTTCCACCAAAACCTTACCAGGAGGCCAAACCTGCAGAATTTGTTAAACATAAAGACAGCTATTTTCTTCAGAAAAGCAATGCTTACCCCCAGAGAATAGCAAATAAAAAAAGTATTATTAAAATTTTATCTGATAAAAGCACAGAGATTTCTAAATTCATAAAAACCAATAAAATCAATTCAAACAAAGAAGACAACCTGATTGATCTTATAAATTATTACAATAGTTTATAACCCTTCAGAAATCAGAACTTATTTTATCACTCATTACTTAAATATCCTTACTTTTGTTGTGATCCGGCAAACTTGGCCTTCTTATGAGAACATTGTTGGTTTTTTCAGGACATTTTACTTATCTCATTTTATTGGTTTTATATTCATCTATTTTAAATTTTTATTTAACTAAAATACAGATATTTGACTAGGTGTATTAATTCAACTTATATGTAAATGGCCCGATGGAACCTCCATATTTTAATTATCATCTTTTGTGTACTTTTGTACATGGAGGTTTCATGTAATATAAACAGGCCATGCGATAAACCAACAAAGTTTCCGGTTGAAACAACCTTTTATACCAGTAATTCGGAGGAGCTGCAAGACACAATTTTAGAAAATATCACTCTTTATGGAATTGGCAGAGAGGACAGTTTACTTTATAATGGTATCGATACAAATAAACTAAACTTTCGATTATCTCCATTTTCTGATACAACCAGTATAGTTATTATCTCAGATTCAAATTCTGACACTGTTGTTTTTTTTTACAAGAGGCATTTACAAATGGTCTCACCAGAATGTGATTTTGCCATGTTCTTTGATATAAACCAAATATTGAATACAACTAATTTTATTGATTCAATCTCATTATTAGATAAAATTCTTGATGCAGGCAAAAAAGAACATCTTCAGGTTTTTGTGCATTAGCATTTTTTTTGGCATCTGTTATGCAGGTCATACACAGGCTGATTCCACAAAAAGAATTGGAGGCCTTACTATTGGAATAGATGTTTCCAGATTTTTGGTCCAGATATGGAAACCTGTTAAGGGGAATTTCGAATTTTCACTGGAATCGACAGTTACAAAAAATATTTCTGTTGTAGGGGAAGCAGGAGTTTTACATACAAACTTTTCAGAGGACACTTACAGTTACGAATCAAAAGGTTCATATTTTAGGTTAGGAACACAATTTAACCTTTTAAAAAGGGAGTATGATGATAACGACAAGCTGTATATTGGTCTGTTATATGGTTTTTCCACTTTTTCACATAAAGCCGACTATATTCAAATTACGGATGGGTATTGGGGCAGTGGTTCTGGCAGCCTCCCTCTCACAAGTCTCACCGCGAATTGGTTTGAAGTAAAAATAGGTCTTTGTGTTGAGATTATTCGAAACTGGTCACTTGGCTGGGCAATAAGAACACGGATATATATGTTTGGTAAAGAAGATCCTATTATGTCGCCATATATTATTCCCGGTTATGGAAAACACGATAAAAGTCCGGCTATTGGCATAAGTTATTCGGTATTTTACCGGATACCATACAGAAAGAGAAAATAAACCAGGTTATAATGTGAATTAATAATTACCTAATGAGAACATTAAGTATAAAACCAGTAAAGTTTTTCATTTTTCTTCTAATCATATTTTTGCATTCGGTGACTTTTGCACAGGATCTTAGATTCGGAATTGTGGCTGGCCCCAATTTTTCAACTTTT
>JAUWMO010000177.1 GCA_030613125.1 Bacteroidota bacterium
CGATAAAATTAAGAAAGATTGAAGTCATAGATACTGACCGATTTTAGAATCCTGACTGATTTTAAAATCCTGACTGACTGAAAGTAACGTCAGGACGAAAGGAGCGTCAGGGATAAAAGATTGATAAAATCAACTAAAACCAACTAAAATATAAAAATCGAAGTAGCATTTAGGATGAAGTTAAAAGCCGGTTATGAAGAAGAATACAATAAGCAGCATGATGAAATATGGCCTGAATTGATTAATCGATTAAAATCAATCCGGTAGCCCGGCGGTTTGTGAGAAAAATACTGGGCAAACGATGACTTGTTAACCTGAAAAATTTTGATATATATCTAACAGATATTGTTTGCAGAAAGTAGCCTTGTATTTTATGCAAGAAATGCAGATAAAAGCCTTGTATTATAAGCAAAATATGTTTATACTTGTCTTATGTTAGAAAAATTTCCGAAATAAAAATGCCCTGATTATGGAGGTAGTATGAAAAGAGATATTGACGAAACTTTTAGAAGCTGGAAAAAAGAAGAACACAGGTATCCTCTTCTGGTGCGCGGCGCCAGGCAGGTTGGGAAATCATATTCCATTATTAAGTTCGGGGAAAGTGAATTTGATAATTTAGTGGAAGTGAATTTTGAGCAGAAGCCTCAATATAAAACTTGTTTCGATACACTGGAACCTAAAAAAATTATTGAAACCCTCTCGATTCTTTCTAAATCAGATATAATCCCGGGAAAAACACTACTTTTCTTAGATGAAATACAAGAATGTTCCAATGCAATTAGTGCATTGCGATATTTTTATGAACAGATGCCCGAACTGCATGTTATCGGTGCAGGCTCATTATTGGAATTTGTAATTTCTCAGGAAAATTTCAGGATGCCTGTAGGCAGGGTGCAGTACATATATATGAAACCCCTTTCTTTTTTAGAATTTCTTGATGCAGTAGGCGAAAACAGAACCCGAAAAACGATTGAAATTGTTGCATGGGATAATTTACCCTCTCTTGCTATTCACCAACATCTTATCTCTCTTGTAAAGAAATATTCTATTGTAGGTGGAATGCCTGCAGTTGTTTCAGAATATGTATCTACTGCCAATCTGGATAAATGCTTACAAATCCAGACGATAATTATTCAAACTTACCGTGATGACTTCGGTAAATACGCAAGTAAAGTAAAGCATAAATATCTTGAAAAGATTTTTTTTGCTGTTCCTAAAATGATTGGAAAAAAGTTTAAGTACTCTCATGTAGATAGTAGTTTGCAATCTCGTGATTTAAAAGAGGCATTGGAATTTTTAGAAAAAGCAGGAGTGGTTTATCGAATTAGACAGACAAGTGGTGAAGGACTGCCACTTGAAGCTAATGCCAGAGATAGGCATTTTAAAACAACTTTTTTAGATATTGGTTTAATGCAAAATATTTGTGGTTTAAGTAGTGAAATGCTTATTTCTGCTGATGAAAATTTTATAAAAATAAATGAAGGAGCTGTTGCCGAACAGTTTACAGCTCAGGAGTTACTTGCTTATCGAGATTTTCACCAGGTACCTTCATTGTTTTACTGGGCCCGCGAAGCACGAAACAGTAATGCGGAAATCGACTATATTATTCCATGTTGCTCATCTGCCTTGCCAATTGAAGTGAAAGCAGGGAAAACAGGTACTTTACGAAGCATGCACATCTATCTTGAGAAATATCGTTTGCCTGTAGGTGTTAGAATTTCACAGATCTTTTTTAATAAAACCCGACCAATTATTTCTTTACCATTCTATGCGATAAAAAAAATCCCTAAATTATTAAAAGGTTTTATTTGAGTTTTCTTATCAGACATTTTCTTTTTTTCTATTTTAATACCGTATTCATTAACTTTTTATTTTAGGCGTTTTAGCACATTTAAGTCACTTACAATTTAATTAATTATCAAGAGGAGGTCGAAAAAATGAAATCAATCCGTTTTATTAAAGTCGCAATTATTGCTGCACTATTTATTCAGAGTGTACATGTTAACGCTCAATTACCGGTAGAAACACCAGAACATAAAGAAAAAAGGATGCAGTGGTGGACCGAGGCCCGCTTTGGAATGTTTATACACTGGGGTTTATACGCTATGCCGGCGCGTCATGAATGGGTAAAGAAAATTGAGAGAATGACCAATGAAGAGTATCAAAAATATTTTGATCTGTTCAATCCCGATCTCTACAATCCCCGTGAATGGGCAATAATGGCAAAAAACGCTGGTATGAAATACGCGGTAATCACAACCAAACACCACGAGGGTTTTTGTCTTTTCGATTCGAAATATACCGATTATAAAGCCACAAACACACCGTATGGCAAAGACCTGATCAAAGAATGGGTGCAAGCCTTTCGCGACGAAGGCTTGGGTGTGGGATTCTATTATTCGTTAATTGACTGGCATCATCCGGATTATACAATAGACAGCCGCCATCCACAAAGCGCAGAAACGGATGAGGAATACAGTAAGCTGAATAAAAACAGAGATATGAGTAAATACAGAGAGTATCTCAAAAACCAGGTAGGAGAATTGCTGACCAATTATGGCAAGATTGACATTATCTGGCTCGATTATTCCTTTCCCGGAAAGTATGGTAAAGGCCGCGATGAATGGGGATCGGTAGAGCTTATAAAAATGGTCAGGGAGTTGCAGCCTGAAATTATCATCAATGACCGCGCCGATCTGAAGGACTATGCCAGTGGATGGGATTTTACTACTCCTGAGCAATTTAAAGTACCGGAATGGCCAACCTCCGAAGGAAAGAAAATTGCATGGGAAACCTGCCAGACTTTTTCCGGTTCATGGGGGTATTACCGCGATGAAGCCACATGGAAGGATACCAAACAATTGCTCGTATTACTTATAGAATCTGTAAGTAAAGGTGGTAACCTGCTACTTAATGTAGGACCGACCGGACGGGGAACTATCGATTACCGGGCAGAAAATGCTCTGAATGCCATGGGTGAATGGATGAAATACAATGCCAGGTCGATTTATGGATGTACACAAGCACCCGATAACTTTATGGCTCCAGAGCATAGCCTAATGACTTATAACCCAAAAACACACCGGTTGTATATCCATTTGCTGGATTATCCATTACAGAATTTCACCTTGAAAGGATACAAGGGGAAAGTCAAATATGCCCAGTTTCTTCATGATGCCTCGGAAATCAAGATCTCCGCACCCAGTGGTTACTGGAGCAAGAAGCAACTATCTGAAAATGACATCAATTTGAGTCTTCCGGTCAACAAGCCGCCGGTTGAAATCCCGGTGATTGAATTGATTCTGAATGATTGAACTAAAATATGAAAACTAATATGAGAACTCTTGTTAAAATATTAGGTGTTCTATTATTATCTCTAACAGTTGCATTTAACTGTTCTGCTCAGAAAGATTTATATTTAGCACCGGATGGTAATGATAGTAATGTAACAATCTTTAACATACAGGATTTTGGCGCAAAGACAGGGAAGCATGTGATAAACACTAAAGCTATTCAAAAGGCTGTTGATAAATGTACGGAACAAGGAGGTGGGGTAGTGCAGATACCTGCAGGTAAATATGTTACCGGTACAATTGTATTAAAAGACAACGTTACGCTAAATGTTGTGGCAGGGGCCGAATTGTTAGGCAGCTATAATATAGAAGACTATACCGAAAGAGTACAAACATCTGTAGAAGCACCTTCGTTTAGCCAGTGTTTAATTTATGCCGAAAATGCCAAAAATGTAACTGTTTCAGGAATGGGCACTATTAATGGGAGGGGATTCCCTCGATATTTCAAGGAAAAGCGACCCATGTTAATGCGTTTTATTGAGTGTAATAATTTGCATATTGAAGATATAACTTTAAAAAATGCCGGCTCATGGAACACTCATTTAGTATTTTGTGATCAGGTTAGATTTGATAATGTAAATATTTATAACAGAATTCAGCCAAATAATGATGGAATTGATTTTGACGGATGTAGTAATTTAATGATTTCAGGTTGTATAATAGATAGTCGCGATGATGCTATTTGTGGTAAAAGTACATCTACAACACACCCCTGCGAAAACATCATAGTTGATCGTTGTATTATGTCCAGTGATTGTTCCGGATTTAAACTGGGCACTTCTTCGCGAGGAAGATACAACAATATCACTGTATCCAACTGTGTGATGAAGAACTGTGGGATGAGTGCTATTAAGCTGATTTGTGTGGATGGAGGCTCAATAAATAACATTAGTTTTTCAAACATTGTTATGGACAGTGTAGAGGGGCCTGTATTTATTCGACTGGGTGCAAGAGGAAAACTGTACAAAAAAGCCAAAGAACAAGATTATAGCACTACAGGTATAGACGCTATTTCCTCAACTCCTGTTGGCACTATTAAAAACATTATGTTCAGTAATATTCAAGCCAGTGTAGTTGAAACTGATACAGCCAGGGCAGGGATGTTAATAACAGGTATAAAAGGGCATTATATTGAGAATGTTACTTTTAATAATGTGCATGTTTTTTATCCCGGGGGTGGTACGGTAAAACAGGCTTTGCGACATGTTCCCGAGTTGGCAGCAGTATATCCGGAGAAAGCCTGGTTTGGTATATTACCTGCTTATGGTTTGTATGCTCGTCATATCAAAAATATGACATTAAATAATGTTAGTTTTGATTTTGTTAGCCCGGAGATGCGACCGTCTTTGTTTTTTTTAGATGCAAAAGATCTGGAGTTTTTCCATTTTGAAGCAAAAGCTTCCGATAATCACACAAGCCTGATTAAATTTGAAGATGTCTCTGATGTTCTTTTTCAAAATTGTCTGAACAAAGGCTATGCCGGTAGTTACATAGAGATAAAAGATGATAATTGCAGTAATATTCGATTGTTATCCAATGATTTTAGTCAGGTTGCCATGCCTGTTAAACTTGAGAAAGGTGTTGTTGTCAAAAACTTAAAGGTTCAATGCAATATGATTCAAAAATAAAATTTTCAAAAAAATGAAAACTCTTGTTAAATTATTAGGTGTTTTATTATTATCTCTAACCTTCGCATGTAACTATTCAGTTCAGAAAGAATTTTATATATTACCGGATGGAAATGATAAAAATGAGGGAACGATCGAAAAACCATTTCTTACCCTGGAAAAAGCACGCGATACCATCAGGCAAATGAAACAGGGAAAAGGAGTTCCCAAAGGAGGAGTTACGGTTTTTCTCAGGGGAGGGCGTTATTTTATGAGCCAAACATTTATTCTGGGACCGGACGATTCAGGATCTGAAAATGCACCTGTGCGATATTGTGCTTTCCCGGGTGAAACACCGGTGTTATCCGGGGGATTTCTCATTAATGATTGGAGCTTACTGACTGAGAACCTGCCTGAAATTAGTCCGGTTGCAGAGGGAAAAATATGGTATGCTCCAATTGAGAAAAACAGGCTGTTTCACTTCTTGTATGTTGATGGGGAAATGGCAACTCGCTCAAGAAGTATCAATCACAATAACTGGGAGGAGTGGTCACATGATTTTACTTTCGGCAAACCCGAAAAGAAAGGACAGCTTATACAATTTAAAAATAAAAACATATTGAAACATCTTCCGTCAAATGGTGATTTGGAAATGACCGCGATAGTGAAGCAATACGGAGTAATGGGGAATGGAGTTATCACGGATATTGACACGGCAAAAGGGACAGTTCGCTGGAACAGTTCACAATTAAACCTGACGCCTGCAAGAGATTGGGAGCCGGCAGCAGCATACCGGTTTGAGAATGCCCTTTCTTTAATTGATGAACCCGGCGAATGGGCTTTGGACAGTCAATTGGGCCGGGTGTATTATTATCCTTCCGACAGCATCGATAATGCCGAGGTCATTGCCCCGGGACTAAATGAAATTATCCGTTTTCAGGGGGATGAAGAAACTGAAAAATGGGTACACCATGTTGAACTCAGGGGGATTACTTTTATGCACACCGACCGGTTGCCTGAAAACCAGTGGCCACACAGCTGGTTAAAAAGACAATGGGAAAACCCCGATGCCATGATTTTCTTGCAGGGCGTTCATGATTGTATTTTGGAGGGAAACAAAGTTTTACATTCAGGCACTTATGGGATTGCCCTGGATCATTATGCACAGAATATATCGATTACCGGCAATGAAATTGGTTTTACAGGCAGCGGGGGGATCCAGATTTACGGATACGGACCGGGAACAAAAGATGTTAATCATCACAATATCATATGCCGGAACTATATTCATGATCACGGACTGGCAAACTATTGGCATTCACCCAATATTCAGATCTTCGGAAGCGGTTACAATACGATTTCTTATAATTTTCTTGCCCGGTCTGCCTATTCCACTATTTCCATCGTAGGAGCCCATTTTAATGATATGAATATTTATCAGCCGGAAAACAGTTGGAACGGACAGGTGGATAAGTGGAATGCATATAATATCCGATGGGAGGATTTCCCGGCTGAGGTAATTGACAGCCTGAAGAGAGGAAAAAAAGTCTTTACTAAGGAAAATTTCCGTAAATATATCCATTCAAAAAACAATGTCTTTGAGTATAATATATGCACTGAGGCAATGCAAAAATTGTACGAAGGTGGAGTGATTAATGCCTGGTGCCCGGGGAAAAATAATGAATACCGGGGAAACCTGATATATGGCAAAAAGGAGATGCCAAGTTCCTCGGTAATAGCCATGGACGATTATTCTGAATATGCACTGATTGAAGATAATGTGGTATGGATAAATGCGGTAATACTTGACGTAGTGGGTCAGCGGGATTATACACTGGGCACAACAATCCGGAATAATTACCGTGTATGCTGGAAACCGGAACATGCCTCAATTCGAAAACGTCCTGCTGAATGGTGGACGGACAGGAAAGACATCCAGCCGTTTACAGACTTGTATAGAAAAATTCGCTCTGTTGTTGAAGAAGAAGGAGGCTGGAGTGGAAATCCATCTTTAATGGATATTGTAAATGAAAAGCCCCGGATTTTAAAAACAACCGGAAACCAGTACAAACCCACAATAGGAGAAAACGAGTAATGAACAGAATATATTCGAAAGTATCAGTAACTGTATTCTTTTTTTTCCTTACGGCAACATTGTT
>JAUWMO010000316.1 GCA_030613125.1 Bacteroidota bacterium
ATTTAATCGAGATGTGTTAGCGAGTAGTAATCTCAGTGATATTAAAAAATACTGCAGATTTCATAAAATTGAATACGTTACAACAATTGATATTTTAGCTATAGGATATCAAAAAGGGATATTCACTATTGAGAATTGCGATGACTTTATTCAAACAGTAATTAGCAAAGGAAGTAAGTTGCCAAATAAGCCTTTTGTTGAATTATTAAAGCAAAAAGGGCTTAAATAGTCTAATGAACACTTGATTCTTTTTGTGAATCTATCACAAAAAGTTTTCATGTTTTTCCTTATCCTGAGAGGAAGATTATTGAAATGGAGTCCGTAGCATCTGACCTGGAAATGTATTTTTCAGGAGGCTTTCCGCTTCTTACAAATCTTGATATCTCTTATCAATCTGCTCCGGTTGAAATTCAACGTAAAACTATTGGTTCGATCTTCCCTGGAAAATTGATTTTTGACGGAGAAAACTATCGAACCGCCCGACTGAACGAAGTTCTATCCCTGATCATCAATAATCAGGATACTTTCCGGAAAGCACAAAAAAAGACCGACCGAAATTATTCCGATCGGTCCACTCAGGCTCCCCAGGTTGGACTCGAACCAACGACCCTCTGATTAACAGTCAGATGCTCTAACCAACTGAGCTACTGAGGAATATGCATTAATATTTAAATAACATTCAAAAGTCAGATGCTCCCCGATTTATTGATGAAATCACAGATTTCAAATAAATCGGGACTGAGCTACTTTGAAATTTTTTCGCGAGGCAAAATTAAATTGTTTTCATTAATTTAACAATATATTTGCAAGAATTTTAAAATCATTTTTATGAAAAAAGTTCTGGGGCTGGGAAATGCATTGGTTGACATATTGATCCGGCTCGATAATTATGAGATATTAAGAGAGTTTTCACTCCCTAAAGGAAGTATGCAACTTGTTGACATAGATAAGGCCAGGATGATACTGCAGAGAACAGAAGGATTGGAAAAAAGTCTTAGCTCCGGAGGCTCAGCCGCAAATACAATTCATGGTCTGGCCAGATTAGGAGTACAAACCGGATATATTGGAGCTATTGGCCAGGATAAATTTGGTAACTTCTTCCGTTCAGACCTTGAAAAACATCACATTGAACCATATTTAAACTATAGAAAAATTGAAACCGGCAGGGCAACCACCCTGATTACACCAGATTCAGAAAGAACCTTTGCTACATATCTCGGAGCGGCAATTGAACTTAAGGCCCCAATGTTACTTCCTGATTATTTTTCAGGGTATGATTTTTTTCATTTCGAAGGATATTTAGTACCAGACCATGAACTGGTTCTGAAAGCTTTAAAAAATGCCAGAAAAAATGGAATAAAAATTTCTATTGACATGGCAAGTTATAATATTGTTGAGGAAAACCGGGATTTTCTTGATGAGATTATCACAAATTATGTTGATATAGTATTTGCCAATGAGGAAGAGGCTAAAGCGTTTACCGGAAAGGATCCTGAGAATGCGCTTTGTGAAATATCAGAAAAATGTGAAATCGCTGTGGTAAAAATTGGAAAAAACGGATCACTGATACGTAAAGATAAGGAAGATTTTAATATTGGTGTGATTGATGTTAAGAACCGTGATACTACAGGAGCAGGTGATCTTTACGCCTCAGGATTCCTGTATGGCCTGATACATGGATTTCCTTTAGATGAATGTGGAAGAATCGGGGCTATACTTTCCGGAAAAGTAATTGAGGTTTTTGGTGCAAAAATGGATGATCAGCAATGGGGAAAGATCCGTTCATCCATTTCCTCTTATTATGGTCTTCAATTTTAAGTTTAGAACAAACCATGTATCTCAGCATCAATTTTATCTATCACTTCACTAAGATGCCCTGAATTATTAGGAAAATCATAATGATCTGCCTCTACAATAAGCATTTTCCCCAGATTATAAGCCTCAATCCAGGCTTCATACCGTTCATTTAATCTTTTTAAATAATCAAGCCGTATGTTATCTTCATATTTTCGTCCCCTGTTTTGTATTTGATTCACCAGAGTGGGAACAGATGCTCTTAAATACAAAATCAGATCAGGGGGTTTGATAAGGGAACTGATTAGGTTGAAAAGAGTAAAATAATTTTCAAAATCCCTTGTGGACATTAACCCCATTGAATGCAAATTAGGAGCAAAAATATAAGCATCTTCATAAATGGTGCGGTCCTGTATGACCGTTTGTCCGGCCTTTCTAATATCAATGATCTGATTAAACCGGCTATTTAAAAAATATATCTGTAAATTAAAAGACCATCTTTGCATGTCTTCATAAAAATCATTCAGGTATGGATTGTCATCCACATCCTCAAAATGAGCTTCCCAATTATAATGTTTTGAAAGTAAGGCTGTTAGTGTAGTTTTCCCGGAACCAATATTTCCTGCGATTGCAACGTGCATATTAAATAAATTTAAATTATTCAGATCAACTAAAAGTACAAATAATTTTTCTTCAAAATCAAGTTTTACAAATGGATTCTTTTACTGTATCATAAATATTTGTTGAAAGTTAAATTGAGTTTATACCGACAATTGTTTATGAATATCCAGTAACTCTTCTAAATATTTCCTGTCATTTGATAACCTTGGAATTTTATTTTGACCACCTAACTTCCCTTTGTTATTGAACCAATTATAAAAAGTGCCTTTTTTAACGTTTCTGATAACTGGTCTGCTGATTGTAATGTCTTTGTATCTTTTTGCCTCGTAATCAGAATTAACTGACATCAGTGCATGGTCTAAAACAGTGGTAAAGTAGTCGACATTACCTGGTAATTTCTCAAATTCTATAACCCATTCATGAGTACCGTTCTGATTATCATCCATATATACAGGTGCGGCAGTGTATTCGTTAATCATTGCCCCTGTTTTCTTGCATGCAATTGCAAGTGCTCTTTCTGCATTTTCAATAATAATCTCTTCTCCAAAAGCATTTATAAAATGTTTTGTTCTGCCTGATATTGTGAATTTATGTGGAAATGTGTTTGTAAATATTATTGTATCACCAATTATGTAACGCCAAAGACCACCATTGGTTGAAATCACAACTACATAATTCTTACCAGGAACAACATCACCAATCGTAATAGTTGGAGGAGATTCCTGATTGAATTTATCCATAGGTATGAACTCATAAAATACCCCATAATCCAACATTAGTAACATGTCATTGATCATAAGGTTATCCTGAATACCAAAAAAGCCTTCAGAGGCATTATAAGTTTCCATATAGTTCATACTCTCAGAAGGAATATATTTTTCAAATTGTTTTCGATATGGTTCAAAATTTACTCCCCCATGGATAAACAATTCCAGATTTGGCCATATTTCAAGAAGATTACTTTTTGCTGTAAATTTTAGAATATGCTTTAGCAATACAAGATTCCACGATGGAACTCCTGCAATATTGGTAACATTTTCAAAAATTGTTGTATGTGTAATTTCAGATAGTTTCTTATCCCATTCATCCATTAAGGCAATTTCCGGACTGGGAGTGCGCAAAAATTCTGCCCAGAAAGGCAAATTTTTAATTAAAATTGCAGACAGATCACCATAATATGATTGATTTGAATAATTATTGATTTTGTGACTACCACCCAATGTAAGACCTTTTCCAGAGAATATACCTGTTTCAGGAAAATTTGCTGTGTAAAGAACGAGAACATCTTTACCTCCCCTGAAGTGACATTCCTCAAGAGAATCCTTACTAACAGGAATAAATTTACTTTTATCACTTGTTGTACCGGATGATTTTGCAAACCATTTGATCTCTCCGGGCCAGAGCAGATCTGTTTCCCCTGTTCTTATACGGTTTATATAAATTTTAATATCATCATAGGTCTGAAGGGGAACCCTGTCTTGAAAATCTTTTAATGAGCGAATGGTTTTATAATCATATTTAATTCCCCACTCTGTAGCTTTTGATTTTTCAATCAGCTTCCTGAACCCTTCTTCCTGGACCTCAACCGGATATTTCCTGAACAAATTTATCTGGTGGGTCCTTTTAACATTCAACCAGTTAACTATAGAGGGAATAAGTGCCATTAATTTTATTTATACAGAA
>JAUWMO010000291.1 GCA_030613125.1 Bacteroidota bacterium
GCTTTACAAGTGTTTAAATTTTAACAAAACTGTATAAACCGCTAAATATCAATGGTATTGCTGCAATCTTTTCAAATTGATGATTCATCTGTTACGATACTCCGACATCTGCTAATACTTGCTTTTTAGTTTGGAATTCAATACTATTTAATCCCAAATGGCTACGCCCTTTAGCCTTCTCTATTTCCCTACTCACCTCACCGAACCGTCTTTCTGCACGTAGTTTTATTTCGTACCATTTCAATAAGCTAAAGATATATGTTATATAGCATTAAATGAATAAATAAAGTCCGAAGGATATTCAAATTATAACACCATTTTAATGACATCTTAAAAGCAAAACCCCCTGAAACGTAGCTATAATAAGCATTTTAGGAGTTTACAAAGTGATCCAGCCAGGATTCGAACCTGGGACCTACAGTTTAGAAGACTGTTGCTCTATCCACTGAGCTACTGGACCATGCTTTAATTTGTAGTACAAAAATAAAAAACCGTTTCCCACTGTCAACTTTATCTGATCCAGCCAGGATTACTCGCTCCCACTTTCCCCACCCTTATTCCCGCTCGTGAGACCACGCATAATGCGTGGGTTCGAAACTGGGACCTACAGTTTAGAAGACTGTTGCTCTATCCACTGAGCTACTGGACCAAAGTTTCTAATAATATTATTTATGTTTCTTTAATCGTTATTTTTTCTATCCAATCCCGAAAAATAAATAATCTTTGATTATTATAATTTTTCGAGGATCCTCGATTTGGTTACGAAATCACAGATTTCGACCAAATCGGGACTGGACCAATAATAGGCTGCAAATTTATAATAAATTACACGTTTACTGAAATCTTGTATAATTTTTCATACGTTTAAAATTTTTTGCCATAAAAAATTTTAATCATTTTTGTTTGCGAAAATTAATGCTTAAAATTTTTATTTTCGTTTCATAAGATTCCCTGGTAAATTATCTCTTCTTTTTGATGTTGCCAGGATTCTTTCATATAACTATTCCTGCCCTTTATCAAACATTCATAACAATATACTAATAACCTTAATATTAGTTATATACATAAATAACTTTTTAATCTAATTATCGTATCAAAAGCTAAATAGATGAAAATATAATTTTTGACATTAAAAATATAAATGATCACATAAAATTTACTTACTTTAAACTATGGTTAAACCAGTTATTATTTCAAAAGTTTAATGCAACCTAAAAGAAATAATTCTGGTCATTCTATTAAAACTCATATAACAAATAATTCCTTTTACCTTCAGGCCAATGGAATTATATTTTACTTTTAATCAGGTGATAAAATATATCATATAATAAAACTAACATTTGTTATTATAAATCAGATATGCGAACCAGATCTTTACTACTCTATTTAGCAGCATTCCTTCTGCTGTTTATAAGCGCTAATCAGTCAACATTCAGTCAGACAACCATTACTTCTGCTCAATCAGGGAGTTGGAACAGTCCTACAACCTGGATCGGAGGGACAGTCCCGGCACCGGGAGATAATGCAATAATCGCCGGCGGAACAACCGTTACCATCAGTACGGGAGCCGGAGAAACCATCCACAACCTAACAATCGAGGCCAGCGGAGTATTGAATGCCAGTAATAAACCTATGAGCGTGACAGGTGATCTGATTGTAAACGGTACTTATACTTCATCAGAAGGTTCTGCTCAAAACCTGGATTTTAGTGGTGACACCCTGGCTGGTACCGGCTATATTAGCATTAACAGATCCACGAGATACCTGAATATTAATTCGAATGTTAGAATTATTACAGGCACAAACCTGCATATTTTTGGAAATGTTCAGATAGCATCTTCTGTTACGGTAACAAACGATGGAATAATTGAGGTTACCGGTAGCATTGATGGGGATAATGGAACAACATCAATATGGACCAATTCGACTGATTCCCGACTTACTGCAGGAAATATATTAATGAATACCGGGGTATTAAATGCTTCGGCATCAGGAAATACAGTTGCATATAATAGTGCAGCCGATCAAAATATTAAAAATCCCTCCTCATCACAATATTTTAATCTGATAATAGGTGGAGCCCTTACTAAAACTCTTCTATCTAATATAACCATCAACGGAAACCTTGATATCAATTCAGCTACTCTTAACAGTAACAATCACAATATTGATATTAAGGGAAATTGGTTTAATAAATCTGATTTTACAGAAGGAACAAGTACTGTAAGTTTTACCGGATCAGTTGACCAAACACTTACCAATGCTTCAAATGAAACCTTCTACAATCTAACAATTAATAAAATAGGTGGTGAATTAATATTAGCTAATAATGTTCTGGCTACACAAATTTTAACACTTTCATCTGGTATAGTTAATACAGGATCCAATAAATTAACTCTTGGAACCGGACTTGCAAATGTTGGGACTCTTGCTTACACAGGTGGATACATCTCCGGACAATTTGAGAAATGGATAAATTCAACTGGCATTTATTTGTTTCCGGTTGGAGCATCAAATAACCAGCAAATATTTTTTACTTTAAATGGATTTAATAGTGGAGGTTCAATAATATCACAGTTTGTAGAAGCTGATCCCGGCAATAATGGCCTTAGTCTGGATGATGGTGGTACTACAATTTACAACACTTTTGTTGAGGGTTATTGGGACCTTTCGGCTCAAAACGGTTTTAATCTTGGAGGTCCAAATAATTATGATCTTACATTAGACGGGACAGGTTTCAGCTCTTTTACAATAGATTCTGATACCAGGATTTTAACCAGAACTGATGCCGGTAGTAACTGGATAGCTGATGGGACGCATGTATCAGCTACCGGAAATACTGCCAGAAGATCTGGTATTTCTACTTTTTCGGCCCAGTTTGCATTTGGAGATGATACGAACTGCTCAAAGCCGGTAACATCTGCTATAACAGGAGCCACTGAAGTTTGCACAAGTGAAGCCGGAGTTTCTTATCAGGTGACAAATAATCCTCCAAACACTTATACCTGGACTATTACCGGAGGGACTCAGGCATCCGGAACTAATACCAACAGTATTACGGTTGACTGGGGAGCAACAGGTATGGATAATGGCAGTGTTCAAGTTGTTGAAACTAATAGTTGCACTAATGCCGCACCTGTTGTTTTATCTGTTACAATTCATGCTGTACCTCCTGGATCAATATCAGGAAGGGCTTCTGTGGCAGAGAATACAACAGGAGTTCCGTATTCCGTAACCGGTTCGCCTGGATATTTTTATACCTGGGTCATTACTAGTGGTACCCAGGCTTCAGGAGGGAATACAAACAGTATTACAGTGGATTGGGGAAGTGCAGGTGCCGGTACAGTAAGTGTAATTGCCCTGAAACCAGGTTGTGCTCCGGCTCCGGCAGAAAATCTAAGTGTGAATATATATGTAATTATTGAAAGTGTAATGTCCGGTAACTGGACAGCTCCAACAACCTGGGACTGTAACTGTGTTCCTTTACCCACTGAAAATGTACGTGTAAAAAACGGGCATACTGTTACTCTTAGTGGTGGAGGTGCTAAGGAAGTCAACAATTTTATTATTGATATAGGTGGGATTTTGAATGCCAATAACAGAAATTTAATTGTACATGGAGATTTAACTGTTAATGGAACATATACTGGAAATAGCAACAGGGATCTGGAGTTAGACGGGATGGATAAGATCATCGATGGGATAGGCTCCATTACTGAAGGCATACTGATTTCTACCGGAAATAAAACTATTGCTTCAACAGCTACTCTGAACTTAAATTCAGGAGATTTTGAGCTTGAAGCAGCAGTGACCCTTACCAATGAGGGAAGGATAACAATTGCCGAAAACCTGACTGGTCAGGCAACCGAAAAATGGATTAACTCAGATTATTCAGCTTTAAATATTGGCGGAGTACTGCTTGCATCAGGAACCCTTGATGCATCTGCAATAGGGAACACTGTTGTGTACAACGGAACAAGTAATATCAGTATAAAAGATCCTTCATCCTCAACTTATTATAATCTTTCTACTGATGGCACCGGTATAAAAAGCCTGCCATCATCACTAACCATGCTTGGAGATATAACTATTGCCGGGTCAAGCACACTTGATGTCACGGCCAGCAATTTCTCTATCACTCTTGCAGGTGACTGGATCAATTACGGCGGCACATTCGATGAACTGGCCGGAGTAGTTACTTTTAACGGAAGTGCTGATCAAAGCATCACTGGAACAGAAACTTTTAACGACCTTTCATTCTCCAACATATCCGGAAACCTGACACTCAATAACGATATAACAGTAGCTGGAAATCTTGACATGAGTGGTGGTGATATTTTAACACTGGCTAATACTCTCACCATTGGTACAAATGCTGTAAATATTGGTAGTCTGAGTTATACCTCCGGTATCGTTATCGGAAAGATAGAAAGATGGATCAATGCAGCTGGCAACGTGCTATTTCCTGTTGGTAATACAGGATCATACAAACCAGGTACCTTAAATATTAATACAT
>JAUWMO010000270.1 GCA_030613125.1 Bacteroidota bacterium
TATGTAAGGACCACCATTCCACCGATAATAACTGCCCATGTGTAGTTGATGCCCATAACCCATTTAAACATAAGTCCGATCCCACCAAATTGTCCCACACAATAAGAAATTGAGATAAGGATTGCAATAACTGCCCCAACAGCTCTCAACCCTTTTGAATAATACCTGTCGCCTATAAAATCAGCAGCAGTATATTTTCCATATTTTCTTATCTGACCCGCCATAAGAATCAGAAGAAGAACATAACCACCTGTCCAACCTACTACATAAGCCAGGCCATGATAACCTGATCCATACATAAGGGCTGCCATTCCAAGGAATGATGCTGCACTCATCCAGTTTGAAGCAATAGCCATACCTGATCCCACCCTGGTTATTCCCCTTCCGGCAGCATAAAAATCAGTTGTATCCTTCGCCCTGAAAAATATACCGACAAGGACAAAGAGTACCAGTATTGTTATTAAAATGATAGAGGGTCCAACCTTAAAACTTCCTTCAAGTTGGGTTGCTGCAGTTGCAGCCTGAAGAATGGTTGGTATTGATAGTAATATAATTGGTAATAATAGTTTTTTCATCTCTGGGATTTTTAATGATTAAACAGGAAACGTTTAGTCTTCTATACCATACTTCTTGTTAAACATGTCGGTTCTGACACAGTACAACCAGCATAATCCAACAAACAGTATCAAAAGGAATACCGCTGTATAGAAATAATGAAACGGAAAGCCAAGGAATTTTGTATCGGTCAGTACAGACCTGTTGTGAATAAGGTAGAATCCCATAGCCTGTTCAAAGATTTCCCTGTTATCAGCATCAAAAGATTCCATTAATAAGGATTTAACTTCCAGAGGTGCTATTTTCCCCCTGACATCATTCGGATGAAGGTTAAAAATCTCCCGGAGTACCGGTATGAGCTGATTCTTTTTTCCAACATATGCATCATCAGTAACATTCACTGTTACTGAAGCGATATCTTCGAATTCCTTCACTACAACAATTAGTTTCTGTTTTTGAATACTGTCGGCAATATTGTAGGCCATCCAGCTTACAGCATTATCAAGAGCTTGTCTGTGGCCCGGATCAATTGCGGTTTTTCCGAGAACAGAGAGGGCAGACTGGCTTACATTCTGGAGATTAGTAACTTCCATGTTACCTGCCTGTATATCATCCCAGTTGGTTTCATATACAGTGTAAGCCGGTTCGGGTGTAGGTTTTTCCAGAATTTTTAAAAGAATTTGAAAGCCGAAAATGGCAACAGCCCAGATCAAAACAAACTGAAGGACCATGTTCCTGTTTCTCCTGGCGCTATCGGTAGTTGGCTTAAAAATACTAATGTGGTAATCGTTTTTTTCAGACTCCATCAGGTTTATTGGTTTTTAAATTAAAGCGCTAAATATAAACTAAAAATTGACAAATTTTTATGATTAAAAATATTTTTCAGTTAGCGTTTACACAATGCTATTCTATACTACCCTCGCCTGCACCATTCAGTTTGTATCGGTAAGCGTGAGTGTATAATACAGCTTTATTTGACATGCAGAGTTACCTATATAAACACGTTGTAGGACATTTCAACAGTGTGAGAAAATTATGGAATGTATTATTCCCTTCAAAATAGATACCTGGCCTCCTTTTGATTTCTGCCTTTGGAATTCCCAGGTTCATTATTGTTCTGCGATCTAATTAACAGGACAATTCCAATGAGTTTCTATAATCTTTATGATTATGTGGTTTACTCCACTTATATTCCTGAGAACAACTGATACTATAAATTTTCAGTGCTTCCGTACATGTGACCGTGTTGACCTGCTAAGCCACTGCTATTATTGCAGAAGCAATTGTTACACAGAACTTTCACCCTATTAAATCAAAGAACTCATATTGCATTTCAGCAATATTTTGTCTACCTTCATCATTCAAGGCACACACAAAAGTTATACCCAATAAGAGTTTTGGTGGTAAATTTAAATTAAATACAAATTGTGAAAATAATTACCTTTTATCCGTTAGGATTATTATTAATAGTTTTGAGCATAGGGTGTAAAGAGAAATCTCCTGGACATAAGCCACCGAATATTCTCTTTGCCATCAGCGATGATCAATCGTTTGCACATACCAGTTTTTTTGGAAGCAAGTTCGTTAAAACCCCCGCTTTTGATAAAATTGCCCGTGAAGGGATATATTTCTCAAATTGTTTTGCTGGTTCTCCAGGTTGTGCACCCTCCAGAAGTTCTTTAGTTACAGGACGTTACCATTGGCAAAATGAGCAATCCGGTCAACATGCTTCTTCCTGGCTAAGAAAGCATATTCCATTCATTGATCTGTTGGATAATAACGGATATATTACAGGGCGTACAGGTAAAGGCGTGGCTCCCTTCCAATATGCACGCGATGAAAAAGATTCTTTATGGCGAATAACTAATGCAGGAGGAGTAGCACATAAAACTGAAGAAACTTTGAATATAATAAATGACCCAACTGAAATAGAAAACCTTGCTGAATCATTCCCTGATAAATTAAAAGAATTATCAGATTGTTACGATGAAATTAACAATGAGCTTAATTAAGTATAAATCACAAAAAATCAAAACTATGAATTTGTTTTATTCCCGTGATAAAAGTCTGATAGGCCTTTTTCTTATTTTATTTCTTTTTTCAAACTGTTCACATCAACTTGAAAATAAACAGAAGTTTAGTTTTTTATTTATGACCGACATTCATGTCCAGTCTGAAAAGCAAGCCATGGAGGGTTTTCAAATGGCCATTGAAAAAGCAAATACACTTAAACCTGATTTTGTGATTACAGGAGGTGACTTAATCATGGATGCACTGGGACAGACAGAAGCGAGGGCAGATTCATTGTATGATATTTACATTAACCTGACCAAAAAATTTACTATGCCGGTTTATAACACCATGGGCAACCATGAGATGTTTGGCATTATTGAGAGTAGTGGGGTTAGCCCCGATCATCCACTATATGGCAAAAAAATATTTGAAAAAAAAATTGGTAAAGAATATTATACATTCACTCATAAGGGCTGGCAGTTTTACATCCTGAATTCCGTGGACACAACTGCAGACAGAAATTATTATGGCCGTATAGATGATGAACAAATAGAATGGCTAAAAAACGACCTGCAGCAGGTTGACAAAAACACACCCATTTGTATCAGTGTCCACATTCCGTTTTACTCTATCCAAAAACAAATATTAATGGGGCCCCTTACACCCAATACCAAAAGCGGTGTAATTACCAATGGGAACAAAGTACTCGAACTTTTCAAGGGCCATAACCTCAAACTGGTTTTACAGGGTCATTTGCATTTTGTTGAAGACCTGTATGCCAATGGCGTACATTACATTACGGGTGGTGCCGTTTGTGCAGATTGGTGGGATGGACCAAGAAACGGCATGGAAGAAGGCTTTTTGCAAATCAATGTTGAAGGAGATCAATTTACATGGAAATATATTGACTATGGCTGGGAAGTAAAACAAACAGATTGAGATATTACTCCTAAAAGTAATTGCTAAAAAAACCATTATCAATTTAAAGTTCATTTGTTTCAAAATTAAAGAAAAACAAAATGTGCTTTTTCAAAACTTTCGATATTCAAACAGGACTTTTTGAATCCTTTAAAAATCTTATAATCCGATTGCCGAGAACTTATTGGGTTATTCCGAAGGGCATCATAGTACTATTGTTTACATTTTACGGATGTGCGACAAAAGAATCTCCTCCTAATATCATCTTTCTGCTGACCGATGACCAACGCTGGGATGCGATGGGCTGTATGGGTAGTCCGGATATTCAAACCCCTGAAATGGATCAACTGGCAGGAGAAGGCGTGAAGTTTTCACATGCATATGTGACTACTCCCATATGCTCCGTCAGCAGGGCAAGCATTCTTAGTGGACAATATGCGCGCAAACACGGCATCAGAGATTTCAAAACACATTTTACGGACAGTGCCTATCAGTTTACTTACCCGATGCAAATGAAAAAAGCCGGATACCGGATCGGCTTCATTGGAAAGTACGGAGTAGGAAATGAAAAAGATTTTCCCAAAGATCAATATGATTACTGGGGTTGTTTTCCCGGACAGGGAAATTACTGGCATAAGGACAGCCTGGGAAATGATTTGCACCTGACACAGATCCTTGGTAACCAGGCTCTTGAGTTTTTAGAAAATTCACCTGAGAATAAGCCCTTCTGTTTGTCGGTGAGCTTTAAAGCCCCGCATAGCCAGGATAGTAACCCGAATCAATTTTTATTTGATTCCACTTATATTGACAAATATCAGAATAAAACTTTCTCCATGCCGGAAACATCCGATTCGGCTTTCTGGTATGCATTTCCCACATTTTTCAGAAACAACAACGAGGCACGCATCCGATGGGAGATCCGGTTTAGTACACCGGAAAAATATCAGCATTCATTACGCGGGTATTACCGACTGATCTATGGTGTGGACGTTCAGATCGGAAGGATCAGGAAGTTATTGAAAGAGAACGGCAAAGAAAAAAATACAATCATCATGTTAATGGGTGACAATGGTTTTTACCTGGCTGAACACGGCATGGCAGGGAAGTGGTATATCCATGAAGAATCAATTCGTGTACCTTTTATTATTTACGATCCGAGGGTATCAAAAGAGCAAAAAGGTTTAATAAACGACCGGATGGTGCTCAATATTGATGTAGCCCCTACAATTCTGGATTATGCCGGAATAAATGTGCCGGAAACAATGCAGGGAAAAAGTGTCAGGAATATATTATATCAAAAAAGCACGCCCTGGCGGAATGATTTCTTATTCGAACATCCGTTTAAATATGAAACACTGCCCCGTTCAGAGGGATTGGTTACGGAAGAATGGAAGTATGTCCGTTATATTGACCGGCAGCCGGGTTATGAGTGGTTGTATCATACAAGCATTGATCCAAAGGAAAAACATAACCTGGC
>JAUWMO010000146.1 GCA_030613125.1 Bacteroidota bacterium
TACAGGCACAAAAAATAAATTATCCTGATTTTGGGTCAGTGTAATTGTGATCTCATTTTTGTTATCATCGAATATCCATGTGCCCGTTAGTTCGGGGTGCCCTTTATTATACAACCATTGCTCAAAGAACTTTTCCAACTGCTCACCTGATACATCTTCTATTACATTCATAAAATCACTTGTTAAAACAATGCTGTCTCTGTAGGTAGAATAATACTCTTTTAAACCATGCCAAAACAATTCATCACCAAGTTTATTCCTAAGCATATGTAATACCCATCCGCCTTTTTGATATGTGTTTGGGCTTAATAACTCACGTAAATTCTCAATTACTGGAAATGAGACAAGGCCGGTATCTACAACAGGTAACGGGTTTCTATGAAAATAATTGATTACCCTGGCTCTGTCACTTAACATACCCTTGACCAAATGTTCACGGCCATTCTTGTACTCCCAATAGAGATGTGTAAGATAGGTTGCAAATCCTTCACTTAACCAGGCATGTGGCCAATCTTTCTCCGTGGCAGAATTACCAAACCACTGATGAGCAATTTCATGTGCAATCAGTCTTTCATTTTCACCTTTTCCGTTAATTGAGTACTCTGAATAAAAAATATTGCTGGCATTTTCACAAGCTCCATACATGGTTGTTGACTGGACATTGGCAAGTTTTTCATAGGGATATGTGCCCAAATGGTTTATATAATAATCCAAAACATTTACCGCAATTGCATAGTCATGGAATCCTTCTGTTTTGTTCTGAGGATAAACCCAACTCTCAACAGAGGTGCCTTTAACGTTGGCAACATATTGTACTGCAAATCTCGCAACACCAATAACCATAACTTTTGTTGAGATAGGTACCGATTCCCGCCAATGAGATAGTTTCAGATTATCATTTAGATTGGTTTCTTCAACCCTTAAACCATTACCAACTACCTGATAATAATTTGGAGCTGTTACAATCCAGTCTAAAGTTGCCTTATCTGACGGATGATCCACACATGGCAGCCAGTGCCTTGCCCTGTCAGGGTAATTGTCTCCGAAGAAGGTTCTGTCACCAAACTTGTTTTTTCTTATAACAAGTCCATTAATTGGAATACCCGAATAGCTGATCTCAATGTCATGAACTGTATCTTCTGTCTTATCAGCTGGAACATTGATGGTTAACCGGTTATTTTTGTGTTCATATTCCAATAGTGAACCGTTTTCTTTCACTGATGTTACCTTCATCCCCTTTCCGTCATTATTCTGGTTTACGAGATCAAGTATAAGACTTGGTTCACCCTTCATTAATTTAACCTTTATCACTGTGTTACCTTCAATCTGATATGTATCATCATTAAGCTTAATGGTAAAGGTGTAATGTATAACATCTATATTCCAGTTCCTTGGATAATTACTTGAAGCCCCCAAAAAAGCCGGAAGGCAAATAAATAAAAGAATAAGAATTCTGTTCATCTAATTTTAAAGACAGTTTAAAGATAAGATCATCTTAAAACCAGTTGGTCAATCTCTTCAAGAGTATCGGGATTTATTACAACCATAGTAACTTTTCCCCCTTCAACAGTAAAAAGGCAGACGGCATTTTGAGTAGTAAAGCCAGATGTAAAAGGCGTCCAGGGAGTTTCCTGCTGAGCATAATATGGGGCACCTGCTGCACCATTATTTATCTGATAGACTTTTCTTTTTAGCTTTGTTTTTTTTCCTTTATAACCTTCGGGGTAAATAATTGTTTCCGGCCCAATTTCTGTTTTACAGTAGTTATGTTCATCGCCGGTTAAAAAAGCAACAACTTTATTACTCTGGTTTATTGCAAGGTTAAGCAGTTGATCTCTTCTTTCTATGATCCCTTTATCAACTTTTTGTCCTGCAATCCATGGACGATAACTGTTATCTCCGTTATACCACATATCGTCATGAACATGCCCTCCGTTTGGGAAAAACGGTGTATGAATTGTAACAAAAATATGATCAATATTCTTATTGGATTCATACATTTTCAAAGTTTTCCTGAACCATTTTAGCTGATTGTCCATAACATAACCATGAATATTACCTCCAATAACCGGGACCGACCCTATACTTGGTGTATACCAGTAATTTGAATTCAGGTTAATAATTGCCACATTATCATACGTGTAGTGGAAAACATTCTCATCATACGACGGAAAATCAATGTTTTTTGGGTTAGGGTCATATTTTGATCCGTCTTCACTTTGGGGGCCATTATGTGGATTGACAACAACTGATGCAAACAAAGCTTCAGCAGATTCTGTTTTATATGGGAATTTGTCAATAGCAATTTTATATATTTTAGCTGAATCTTCAAGTACTATATTATATGCTTCATGATTTCCCATTCCCGGAATGACAGAGAAGTGGTGGCCAAAAGGGGCTACTGCATTTTTCCAGTTATGATATTGCAATAACATATTATCCCTGTTGGTTCCATAACCGCCGATAAGATCACCGGTGAACTGCATAAACGCTATTTCATGCCGGGCACCTACAGCCATGATCTTTTTTATGATATATGCATTTGCACCATAAAGGTTTCGCTCACCCCAGCCACTGCCTCCCCGTGAATCGCTGGAATAACCAAACAGGAATTTTTTTCTGGTTCCGGGCACCGGACTGGTATTGAAGGAATAATTTTGTTCAAGCTCCCCATATCGCACTTTGTAAGCATATCTGGTATCAGATTTTAATCCTGATATTTTTATTTCATGCCTGAAATCAGCTTTTTTGTCTTTAAAGACTATACCATCGACTTCAACCTCACAAATCGATTTCTCACTGGTTTCAAAAGATATTATTTTACTTTCATGATCCGACAGATGTACAAACGGACCACTTATTATAGAATTTACCACTTTAAATGGTCCGGTTCCGTTAAAACTAACCTTGCCATCGTAAATAATGTTGCCAACCTTATCTATAACCCTGTAACCAATAGTTCCCTTCCCTGATTCCTGCCAGCCTGTCATATCGAAAATACCCCTTAGCTGATTAAAATCGACAGATGCCTTCCCTGAGATTATTCTGGCAGGACTGCTTCGATAAACAGGCATTGGGTATTTTGAATCGTTATAATTGATCAGGCCATAGTAAATCATACCATTAAGTGTTTTTCTCTGGAAATCAAGATCAATTCCTTTTTCCGTACCATTGGGATTCCCTCTCATTTGTGAAAAAGTGTACCCATTCCTGTCAGGAGATACAATTAACTTTTCTCCAGTACCCGCCATAATATACAGGTTCCCTTCAGAATCTTTCTGGAATTGGGAAAGAACACCAGGGATTTCTTGTGCATTTGTATTTGGGAGATAACTACTGTAAGAGATAATAAAGCATAATAGGCTGATATTCAGCAATTTTTTCATGATTATAAAATTTATTGAATCCATAAAATTAGAGAATTAGATGAAACAATCATTAAAATACCAATCATTAAATTTCTATTAACTGATATCATTAACTTTTTTAAGGTATTTTTGATTAAAATATTTCATTATGGATTTAAACGTAAAGTTGAAGATTCCAAAAGAATGGAGTTCATTCAAGACAATTGAAATGCATACCGGCGGTGAACCTTTACGGATTTTTATTGATGGAATTCCTGATATTCAGGGTAAAACTATTCTTGAGAAGAAAAGATATTTTAGTGAAAAGTACGATTTTATCCGAACAGGTACAATGTGGGAACCTCGTGGGCATGCTGATATGTATGGTGCAGTTTTGACTGAACCGGTAACTCCTGATGGAGATATAGGAGTATTCTTTTTGCATAATGAAGGCTATAGTACCATGTGTGGTCATGCAATTATAGCTTTGACCAGGCTGGTACTTGAAACAGGAATTGTGAAAAAAGAAGGTAACCGGCCCCAGGTTATGATCGATACACCATCAGGAAGAGTGAGATCTTACGCTAAGTGGAAAGGAGGAGAGATTACTGAGGTGAGTTTTCTTAATGTACCCTCTTTTCTTTTCCTGGAAAATGAATCGATTAATGTTCCGGGAATTGGTCAGGTGGATTTTGATGTGGCATTTGGTGGGGCTTTCTATGCTATTTGTGATGTAAAGGAACTGGGCCTGAACATGGACTCTACCGATTATATGAAACTTTTGGACTATGGAAAACGAATTAAGAAGGCAGTTGTTAGTAATTTTAATATTCGTCATCCTGAAAATAATGAATTAAGTTTCCTGTATGGTACAATTTTTACCGGTAATCCATATAATTATAAACACCATAGCCGTAATGTGTGTGTGTTTGCTGATGGTGAAGTTGACAGGTCGGCCACCGGAACCGGTGTCAGCGCCAGGGCAGCGCTTCATTTTGCTAAAAGTGAGTTGAAAATTGGTGAAAAAATTACAGTTGAAAGTATTTTAGGTACAACTATGGATGTAAAGATAACTGATGTCATCGATTATGGTCCTTATAAAGCAGTTATACCTGAAGTGACAGGAAATGCATGGTATACGGGACAAAATGAATTCTGGTTTGATCCCGGGGATCCTTTAAAACAAGGATTTATTTTCAGATAGAATCATATTTGCATGGTATATTTGATGATTGAAAAGCCTGCTAAAAGCAGGCTACAGTTCTTTATTATAGTATTCTGATGCACAAGGTTAAAACCTGGTGTTAACCGGATTAAAGTTTGGAACAACACATCCGGATAACACCATGATTTATCATGGTGGGATAAGAATAAAAAAAGAGCGTGAGTCCAGCCCGTTTTAAGCGGGCTTTAGTGAAAATAATACGTATTTTAATACGTATTTCTAATTTATAAATTTTTAAAAACAAATGTTAACCCGCAGTGTTCTCTTCACTAAACTTCTTTCAGTGTTTCAAACAAAAACATTGTGCATTAAGTGTACCTGAGCAAAGCTTTTGAACTTATATCCTGTTTTAAAAAGAAAGCACTAAAATGACAACGGAAGGAAAACTCTCAGAATTAAGATCCAAGATGTCAGTTGCAGGCATCGATTGCTATCTTATTACCATTACTGACCCGCATATGGGCGAATATGTCCCGGCTCATTGGCGTATAATCGAATGGTTCTCAGGTTTCACGGGATCAGCAGGAACACTGGTCATAACAAAAGATTTTGCTGGTTTATGGACAGATTCCAGATACTTCCTTCAGGCTGAGAATCAATTAACTGGTACCGGGATATCACTGGTAAAACTGAAAATTCCCCATACACCTGAATATATTAGCTGGATTGTGGATAATCTTTCTACGGGAAACACCCTTGGATATGATGGTGAACTGGTTTCAATCGTACTGACAAACAAAATAACTAATGCCCTGGAAAAAAGAAATATACAAATAGACACATCTGTTGACCTTATCAGTGATATGTGGACAGATCGCCCGGGCTTTCCGGTGAGCCCTGTTTTTGAACATAAAAAGAAATTTGCCGGCCTTAGCAGGACAGAAAAGATTAGTCGGATCCGTAGTGAAATGGAGAAAGAGGAAATTGATTACCAATTGCTAACTGCCCTGGATGATATTGCATTTACCTTTAATCTCAGGGCCAGTGACGTAAGTTACAGCCCGCTCTTACTATCCCATGCTCTTATATCCAAAGATGCCTGTAAGCTGTTCGTTAATTCAGGAAGGATTGATACTCAATTGTCAGAAGATCTGGAAGGAGATGGAGTCGAAGTAATAGACTACAAAATGATATATTCATATGTGGCCCGTATTCCGGATCCCTCAGTTCTGTCACTTTCACCCGGTGCAGTAAATACAAGGTTGTTCCATGCTATAACCCCCGGATGCAGGATAGAGGAAAGGATCAGTATTCCAACCAGAATGAAGTCTGTGAAAGGGCCGGTGGAACTATGGCATATCGATGAAACCATGGTAAAAGATGGTGTAGCTCTGAGTCGCTTTTTCTGCTGGCTTGAAGAAAATATTGGCCGTATCCGAATTACCGAAATGTCTTTGGCAGACAGGTTGGAGAAGTTCAGGGAAGAACAGACCGGTTTTTTTGGCCCCAGCTTTGCAACCATTGCCGGGTACAGGGAAAATGGGGCCATTGTTCATTATAAAGCATCATCTGATACAGATAAAGTACTTGAACCCGACGGCATCCTGCTTTTAGATTCGGGAGGACAATATTTTGGGGGAACTACTGATATTACCAGAACTATTTCACTTGGAAATCCTTCAGCCCGGGAACGTAAAGATTTTACTCTTGCCTTGAAAGGTACTATCCAACTGGCGATGACAAAATTCCCGGTTGGGACTCGCGGCTATCAGATAGAGGCATTTGCTCGGAGGCCCCTATGGAATCATGGCATGAATTATGGTCATGGAACAGGCCATGGTGTAGGGTATTTTTTAAACGTACATGAGGGACCGCAAACAATTGGATCTGCAGCTTCCGGGAATCAGGATGTCGCTCTTGAGCCCGGCATGATCCTTTCGGATGAACCTGCTTTTTACAGGGAAGGGCAATACGGGATCAGAACTGAAAACCTGCTTGTAGTTGAACCAGACCGGGAAACCGATTCAGGAGTATTTCTCAAATTCAGAACATTGTCTTTGTGTTATTTGGATAATAAATTGATCGATCCTTCTTTATTTTTATCCGAGGAGTTGCAATGGGTGAACGATTATCATCAGCATGTTTTTGAGAAACTTTCTCCACATCTTGATCCGGCTACCATAAACTGGTTAAAAGAAAAAACCAAACTTATAAAAGTTTTAAAACAATGATCTTAATGTGACACGTAGCTAAATTTATTTATTAAGTTTTTAGAATTCTAATTCTGAACTTTTTACTTTTGTCTTTTATCTTTGTGAAGTGTACAGGTAAATTAAAGAAAGGTAATTAACAATTTGTTGTTTAATATTGGTAACAGTACAAATTAATGAGATACATATTCAAAGCTGGTTTTCTGTATTTATTTCTTTTAATTCCTGTTGTGTCCCACGCCCAAAGAACAGATATTATGATCCTGATGAATGGAGATCATATTACCGGTGAGGTAAAAAAGCTGGAATACGGGGTTTTGGTATTTAAGACAGATGATATGAAGACCCTGAACATTGACTGGTCAAAAGTCAGATCTGTTAAATCAGATAAAACCTTCGAAGTTACAATGACAAACGGGATGATCTATTTCGCATCATTTGACACTACCTCAACTCCTGATCAGATTAGACTTATCACCCAGATCTATCCACAGTTTTATTCTATGGAAGTAGTTAAATGGAAGGTTGTAAGTATTATTCCTATAAAGAATATTTTTTGGAGCAGGTTCGATGGTAAATTCAGCCTTGGTTTTGGTCTAAATAAAGCAGACCGGTTAGCGAAACTGAATTTTAATGGTAGTCTGTCTTACCGGTCAAAAAAAATAGAAAGCTCCCTGAACATGACTTCGAATATTTCAAGTACCGATAGAGGAGAAGACAATAGCAGTACTAACAAAAACCAAAACATTAACTACTCGTTATATTATAATGTTTCAGGGAAATTGTATGTGGGTTCAACGGTCAGCGCGGAACAAAATACCGAGCTTGGGATTGATCTTCGTGCTCTGGTTGCGGCAGAGATTGGTAGAAAAATGATACAGACCAACTTTCATACTCTCCATTTATTAGGTGGATTGCAGGTGAACAGAGAGTGGGCAGCCGATACACTTGCTTCCAATAATTTGGAAGGGGAAGCGCTCATTGAATACAGGATTTTTAAATTTCAGCATCCAAAAGTTGATGTAACCACCAATTTAACTGTATTTCCGGGATTAACCCAATGGGGAAGGATCCGTACCGACTTTAACCTGGATGTTACCATTGAGATTTTCAAAGATTTCATTTTCTCAGTAACTCTTTATCATAAATTTGACAACAGACCACCTTCTTCAGCCGCTTCCTCAAATGACTGGGGAGTTAACACTTCTATAGGTTACACATTTTGATTTTAATCCCGGCAGGTCTCAAAAATCCAGCTCAGTTAAACATAGAAATCCATCTTCTTAGGGTGAGGTTAACCGTTAAATGCTAACCGTTATATCAATGAGACTCAAATTTCATGTACGAAGTACCTTGAAATTTGTAAGTCGAATTCCTGCCTGCCGAAACGCCAGTACAGGCAGGGATCCCGAAAAGACGGAGTCTTATTCGGGATCTCATGGGGTTATATTCCCTGTCTCTTGAGGCGACAAATATTTGAAATTACATTGACTCCGCCAGCGGTCGGGCAGGTTGTCGCTTGCGCTAAAGCTTGTGCCTCCGTCCTCGCCGTCGCGTAGCCGCTATGGCGAAGCACGGTAAAGGTTATTCGTCACAAGATGTGACTCAGGTATTCGTTCCTCCGTCACTCAACGTTCGGCGACACGCGGACAGCAACGGGGCACGGCGGGGTAGTTCATTGTTAAATGTTATATATCATTGGTATTAACGAATACCCCTTAGGAAGGATGATTGATGAAGGAATTGACTATTGACAAATTGTGGACTGTGGATTGGGGACTGTAGACTGTGGATTGGGGATGGCGGACTGTAGACTGTGGACTGGGGATTGTGGACTGCGGATTGGG
>JAUWMO010000318.1 GCA_030613125.1 Bacteroidota bacterium
GAACAAATAGATTCCAGATCCTGGGTTTCTTTATCTCTGGTAGCAATTTTCAGATCTCCAATATCAATAATTTTTTTTGTCCTGTTGTAAATTTCCACGAAATCGACTCCTTCTATATTAGGATTAAAAAGAATTTCATTAATTATAAGGTCAAGACTATCAGCTTTCTCAGGCAAGCCAAATAGCACAGAGTTCTTGTTCCCTATTTCATTGCCTGCACAATCGGCAAACTCATTGTTTACAGTAAGAGTATATAAGGTGCCAACCTGAAAAGTATTGGTATAGATCAATCGAACGGTAGTGTAAGAAGGTGATAGAATCTCCACTAAATAAGGAGATCCAATTGAATTATCAATATAATACAAATCATTTTTTATGGCAATCTGCCTGTCAAATTGTTCATCAAAGCAAACTTCTACAATTGAATCGTGAACTATGTATGCCTTCCACACTTCCGGGGATTTATAATCAGGGTTATAAGCAAATACTGAATTCTTTCTACCTGGTGTACCACCACTATTATCACGTGAAGCAGTCCAATTTTCTTTCCCAATACAAGGAAAATCGGGATCAATTATCTCGATTGACCAACCTCCTTCAGCTTTGAATTCATCATGATACCAATCTGTATCATACGAAATGAATGAAATTACCTGTTGACATGTATCCAATATAACTATATCCTGACCTGAATTGACAAGTACAGGAAAATTATCTATGCCCGCAACTATTCCATAGGGTGTTAAAATACCGGAATCCTTTGATGAACACAGAATTAAGTATTCTTTAGATGTTAAAACTACATCCGGGATATTTTTTATATTATTACCTACCTGAAGCGACCAGCCTTCAAGATTGATATCATAATCTGAAGTATTAAGGATTTCAATATATTCAAGTTCCGGTAATCCGACCGATGGAGTAGGATCAACCATGATCTCACTGATCACAACATCGAAAGGTTTAATAACATAATAGTAAAAATCAGCAGTCTCAGCATTTATTTGATTTCCTGAAAGATCCGTAATGTTTGTAATTTGAAGCTGGTAATGCTTTTCATCTTCAAAAGACTTCAGAAAAAATAAGTGAACAGTATTTGATCCAATTTTACATAATTTATAAGGATATCCAATCCCATTGTCAATTGAAAAGTTTATCGTATCAGCCTGAATTAAATTTTGAATGGGTTCACTGAATACGAGTTTAATTTCCTTTGAATTCTCAATTTTCACCTCCTTAACAAGAGGAGGAATTGTATCTTCGATAAATGTCCCGGTAATTGAAAGATCAT
This sequence comes from Bacteroidota bacterium, assembly GCA_030613125.1. Lineage (GTDB taxonomy): Bacteria > Bacteroidota > Bacteroidia > Bacteroidales > VadinHA17 > JAUWMO01. The sequence goes on from JAUWMO010000318.1 coordinate 1,292, forward strand.
CGAAAAACAATTTTTGATCCTGAGCCGAAGAGTATTTGTAAAAAATTCCAAAATACCCCTCAAAAACAAATTCATTATCAAGTGTAGATCCAATCTCTGTCATGTTTTCAAAATTCCCCAGACTGCTTATTTTTATTGTCCATAAACCGTCAATTGATCGTGTCACCTCTATACCTGCAAATGAATCGATATCCATATTTGTCTGCCAGTTAAAATCAGTTGTCAGGATTATATTTATCACTCCCTGTGAACATCTCCACAGTTTAACCATATCATCAGATCCGGTAAAATTTACTCCAACAATGTAGCCATTAGCTTTACCCCCCGGGTACATCTCTTCAGCATGCAGATCGGATATTAGAAAAATCGCCCAGTTATTTAATGCTGAAGGTGAATAAGAATGACGTAAATTAAAACGCCATGTTGTTAATCCCTGGTCTAGTCTGAGACATGGAATTGCAAGTGAAATCTGATCATGTCCGGAAGTTGTATTATCAAAAGCATGACGTAAAGAATACAATCCATTTATAGGTTCCAGGCTGGATGCTTGCCAATGTCCTGGGGTACTTTCCTCCCAATCAGTTAAATTGCTACTCTCAAAATTTTTCTCAACTTGTGCATATAGCCCATGAGAAATGAGCCATATCAGTATAAAGAATTTTCTCATATAGTTTAAAGTATGTTCTTTGAAATTAATCTAACTTTGGTGCATCAAACATCAGCTTTTATAGAATTTTATTTAATTAAAATTGCTTAGTAAGTTAGAATTTCACTAAATAAAATTCAAGCCATAATTAATAGCATAAAAATTACATAAAAATATCGAATAATGAAAGTGGCAGTAATTGGGGCAACCGGTTTAGTGGGAAGTACAATGGTTCATATTTTGGAGGAAAGACAATTCCCAGTCACAGAGTTCATACCCGTAGCTTCTGAAAAAACTATTGACAGAAAGGTGAGATTCAGGAATATGGATTACAAGGTGAAAACAATAAAAGAAGCCTTAGCATTTGCTCCTGATATTGCTCTTTTTTCAGCAGGATCTGATATATCCACCAAATATGCACCTGAATTTGTTTCAGTAGGAACAAGTGTAATTGACAACTCCTCAGCCTGGAGGATGAATCCTGGTATCAAACTGATAATTCCTGAAGTAAATGGGGATGTATTAACTTATGATGATAAGATCATTGCAAACCCGAATTGCTCCACAATTCAGTTATTAATGGTTATTGCCCCAATTTATAAACACTACGGAATATCGAGGGTGGTTATATCAACATACCAATCTGTTACCGGATCGGGATTAAAAGCAATTCATCAACTAGAATCAGAACGAACGGGTAAGAATGTTGAGAAATTTTATCCCTATCCAATTGATTTAAATTGCCTTCCGCACATCGATAAGTTTGAAAGCAATGGGTATACAAAGGAAGAGATGAAAATGATAAATGAGTCAAGAAAAATATTGGGTGATCCTTCCTTACGAATTACGGCAACAGCAGTTCGTGTACCAGTCATGGGAGGGCATTCTGAATCTGTGAATCTTGAACTAAAACAATCCTTTAATTTTGATGATCTGATTTCTTTGCTTAATAACACCCCGGGAGTTAGTGTCATAAATGATAATTCAAGAAATCAATATCCAATGCCAATTTATTCTGAAGGGAAAGATGAAGTATTTGTTGGACGAATAAGGATGGATAAATCACAGGAAAACAGTTTGAACTTATGGATTGTAGCCGACAACCTACGTAAAGGCGCAGCAACCAATACAGTTCAAATTGCTGAAACTCTTATTGAGAAAGCATTAATATAAAAATTCATTTAACGGATATCTCTTAGTGTGAACTTCTTTGACAATTTTGTAAATATTATTCTTGAGTTCCTTAATATTTTTTTGCTCCAGAGCTGAAATAAAAATACAGGGATTATTGTCTTTAGCAATCCAGCTATTCATCAATTCAGCAATGGTCAGGTTCTCTCGAGTGACAGGAGTAAGATCATCCTCTTCTTTTAATATATGAGAATAGGCATCAATCTTGTTAAAAACCAGGTAGGTTGGTTTATCAAAAATACCTAGTTCAATCAGGGTATTTCTAACAATGTTAATCTGATCCTCAAAACCCTTATGAGAAATATCGGCTACATGGATCAGGATATCAGCTTCGCGTACCTCATCCAGGGTTGATTTAAATGACTCCACAAGATGATGTGGTAACTTTCTGATAAAACCGACTGTGTCCGACATCAGAAAGGGAAGGTTATTAATCACTACTTTGCGTACAGTAGTATCCAGTGTGGCAAATAGTTTATTTTCTGCAAAAATATCCGACTTACTTAAAAGATTCATCAGGGTAGACTTCCCAACATTTGTATACCCAACTAATGCAACCCTAACTAAATTTTCCCGGTGCTTTCTTTGTATTGCTTTTTGTTTGTCAATCTTACCAAGTTGTTCTTTCAGTCTGGAAATCTTATCCCTAATAATTCTACGGTCTGTTTCAATTTCGGTTTCACCTGGCCCTCTGAGTCCTATTCCACCTCTTTGCCTTTCGAGGTGTGTCCACATCCGGGTGAGACGGGGTAATAGGTATTGATACTGGGCAAGTTCAACCTGTACTTTGGCATGTGCAGTTTTAGCCCGGCTTGCAAAGATATCAAGAATTAAGTTTGTCCTGTCTAATACCCTGCATTCTAATTCCTTTTCAACATTCCTCAGTTGGCTGGGGGAAAGCTCATCATCAAATATTACCAGAT
>JAUWMO010000183.1 GCA_030613125.1 Bacteroidota bacterium
TTGGGATGAAAAGTGCGGGTAAGTGATCCATGTGCAAATTCCTCCTCAAGAGAAATGCAGACCTTCCAGCTTGGTGTCTTGCTTTCAGTCCACATCAGGATTTCATTCTCCCCTTCTTTCAAGGCGCCCACCGGAAGGTCAATAAAATACCAGCGCAGCCATTCTAAATCAATATACTGACGTGCATGAGGATAGGAAACCAAAGAAGCCGGTCTTAACAGGTGATATCCATTTATTGATATATGAAGAGGCTCTGTATTTCCTTGTTTTTCCTGTCCTAAAAACAGGAGGCGCCCTGACCATGCTCCAGGATAATTCAGTATAAGGATTTTTTTTATAACAACCCCTTTTTTCAAATCTTCCTGCCAGGGAGCCGTTGCTTTTCTGTATTCTATACCAAAGTATTTTTCCGGTAATCCAACTGCCGGCGCATCATCTTCAATCAATTCAATATTATCAAGAGTGATAACTTTTTCTGACGGATTAAAACACAGATTAATTAATCTTGCATTTTTTTCAATTTTAAATGCATCAAAAGTAATTTCCTTTTTGCTTGTGCTTTGTCCTCCAATAGCATTGGAAGATATTGAAAAAAGAAAGGGAATTAGAAAAAGAAACAGTATCAAATTTTTTTTCATAATAGTCTTAGGTTAAGCGCCTCTAAATTAAATATAATATTACTAATAGTCTTTGGCTTTATGCAGTCCCGACCTGGTTTGCATCATTTTCAAATTTAACGACATTTTAATAAAAACAATTGATATTCAATAAAAAATCGTTTTCAAAGTATATTCATGTCGCATATTCGAACAGATCCTTGTTTATTTATGGTTCTTCAGGATAATGCATAGTTATCCTGGAATATTGTGCCGAAGGTACGCCTTTGGTGAAATATTGGAAGGTTGCCCGCCTGACCATTCGGGCAGGGAATAATGCCCGCCTGCGAGCCGTCTCCATAAGCTTTGGTCGCCGGTGACCGGACGGACAGGGAATATAGATTTAAACGTGAAAATTCACCATTAATGCCACTCCCAAAAAAAACGGGACAGGCGTGAGGTTTTGCACGCAAAATGTTCACGATCCTAAATTCCTTTCAAGCCCATCCGGGCTGTATTTTTAATATGTGTACTCTTCCCAGCCACTAAAGTGGCCGTCTATTATCTTTAAGTCCCTCCCGGGACTATTATATTTATTTCAACAAATTTCATTCATTCCACTATTCCCCGCCCGAACGGCCGAAGCCTTTCGGGCGGGCGGGCACTACTCCACCTGACACCTATTCATTTTCCAGATGAACCATTTCTGTTTCCTTGTATTTAGTACGTACCAAATTCCTCCAGTGTATTCCACATGGCCATGATATTTTCGGGTGGTACTTCGCTTTGAATGTTATGAATGGTATTAAATACAAACCCGCCACCCGGGGCCAAAACATCCAGGTTCTTTTTTACCTGGTCTTTAATTTGCCCGGGTGTTCCAAAAGGAAGTACTTCCTGCGTTTCAATACCTCCGCCCCAGAAGGTAATATCATTTCCGAAATCCTTTTTTAGTTGTTCAGGTTCCATACCATTCGCCGTAATGTGAACGGGATTCAGGATATCTACCCCAATCTCAATGAAGTCGGGAATGATTGGCCGGACATTACCACACGAATGAAAAAAGATAAAAGCCTCCGGTGCAGCCTTTTTAATTTCTTTGATCAGCCTTTTGAGATGAGGTTTGAAAATCGTTCTGAATTGATCGGGTGCAATGAGTTGTGACTCCTGAGAACCGTAATCATCGGCTTCTGAGACCACGTCAACTACATCATGCAGTTCTTTTAACGCCATTTTCCAAAAAGCAATTTTAAGATCGGTAATAGTACCGATCAGCAGATCGCTTTCCTCCGGATATAAAAAGGGATCGAGCATAGCATTTTCCATTCCCCTGATTCTTTGGGTCATTTCAAATAGTCCGGCACATAATCCCTTAATAACCACTAGTTTTCCCTGTTTTCTGTACTCCATGGCCTTATCCCTTAGCCCTGCTATTCGTTTGGGGTCAGCAGCATCGGGCCAGTTATGACTCTGTATGATTTCTGAGGTAAAATCAACGGTTTTTAATGGATTGTCCACAAGGTTGAACCATTGCCCGTTTTCTTTAGGAAAATGATGTATCATTCCCCATTCGTCTTTATAGGACCAATTTTTGCCGGCATCTTCCAGTTTTTCATAGACGTCCCGGTTGTGAGAAGTCAAAGGGAATAAACCTCTTGTATCTACCTTGAGCCTGTTAAATAATTTTTCAGAAGGAATTACCACTTGCTGTATTATATCGAGCCATCGCGGCTCTTCTTTTTCCATGCCCAGGTGAGATATCAACTTTTGATAAGCACCATTTGTAATGCCGGTCACCTGTGTACTGGCGATATCGTAAGGGACTCTGTCAGGCTCCTGGTGCCGGAGGGTTTTTAATATTCGCTCTCTTGAATTCATGGATTTCCAGCAATAAAATAAGTGATTAAATCTTTAACTATAATCTCAAATGTAAAAAAAAACGACGAGTTTTAAGGATTTTTTTTTATACTTGATCTCTTGTATTAAGTATTGAAATCAGGCATATTAAAAACAATGGACTCAACAAGAAAAAAAAGTAACATTCGCTGGCTGATCATGATCCTGTTATTTACAGCCACAACCTTGCTCTATATAGATCGTTCTGCCTTAGGGATTATGGCACCTTTTATCCAGGATGAAATTGGCTGGACGGAACAACAGTATGGTTATATCAATGCCACCTTCATGATCGGTTACGGCCTTTGTTTTCTGATCATGGGAACAATCGTCGATAAGATCGGAGTTAGGTGGGGATATGTCATTTCCATGGGTTTATGGAGTGTGGCGCAGTTGGCACATGCTGTTGCAAAAACCTGGGGGGCCTTTGCCGTTGCCCGTTTTGGTCTTTCAATCGGTCAGTCAGGAAGTTTTCCGGTTGCTATCAAAACAGTGGGTGAATGGTTCCCTGAAAAAGAGCGGGCCCTGGCGATTGGTATATTCAACGGAGGGACCAATGTAGGCACCATCATTGCTCCTCTGATGATTCCGGTTTTGGTTGAAGCTTTTCAGGGAGATTGGAGAATAGCATTTATATGGACATTTCCCATAAGTGTTACATGGATCTTATTCTGGTTTTTCAAATACAAAAAACCTGAAAAACATCCGGGGGTCACAAAAAGTGAACTGGATTATATCCGGAGCAATATCACCGAAAAAGATAACCAACGACTGGGATGGGGCCAATTGCTGCGGTATAAGGAAACCTGGGCGATTGCCATTGGAAAATTTTTAGCCGATCCGGTCTGGTGGTTTTACTTGTTCTGGGGAGCAAAATTCCTGAATGGCAAGTACGGCCTTAACTTAAAAGAGATCGGTATCCCCTTCTTTACTATTTATCTGCTTTCATGGTTCGGAGGGATCTTTTTCGGATGGTTGTCTTCAAAATTCCTGAAACAAGGCTGGTCTTTGAATAAGGGTAGAAAGATGGGGTTACTGGCCAGCGGATTGGCAGCTATACCGGTCATAATGGTTCCTCATATTAACAATCTTTGGATTTCCATACTGTTGATAGCCCTGGCAGCAGGGGGTCATTGCGGCTGGTCAGCAAATATTTTTAGTTTGATGACAGATATTTTTCCTAAGAAGGCAACTGCTTCAATAACGGGATTGGGGGGCGGCGCCGGAGCAATAGGAGGAGCGCTGGCTGCTTTTGGAGTGGGCAAGGTGCTTCAGCATATTGGCATCGATGGATATGTGGTGCCATTTGCAGTAGCCTCTTTTGTTTACTTGCTGGCACTGCTCCTTATCCATATACTGGTTCCCAGGTTTAGACCGGTGCGATTGTAAGTTGGATAAGCTTAACATCAAATGGGTAAAAGGGTTTGTACATAACGATTAGCGTACAAATGCAGTGCGGGCTTGACTTCTACGCCATTTTCACCTGACATTAAAGATAATAAAATGTAATAAATGTTTTTTTGGCGAAGAAAGTTTTTATTACATGTTTTTAGTGTCGACCAGGCAAGTTCTGTTGCAATTCTTAGATTGTGGGTTGATTAATGTGGATTTCAAATGTATCTGATAACAAAGTTATGTGATTATTTTACCTTTCGCTTTAAAATTACCGCTACATTACCATAACTATATTGGTTATAAGTTCCACTAATTCCTTCTAATGAATGTTCTATATCCACATATCTTCCCAATTTACTTTTCCAAAGTCCTTTATCATCTGAATCTTGCTTTGCAACATGCGTGGGAGTACCGTTGGTATCAATAAATATTGCCACTTTCTCATAACCTTTTTCAAATTTGCTGTTTAAGCCGCATTTCTTGTATCCCAATGATTTATAGCAAGCTAAAAATGAATCTAAATTTTCTTTTTCAGGAATATCCGGGGGCCAATAGTAAGGATCCTTCGGCCACCACCATTTTGCATTATCATCAGCAGCAAAAGCAATACAGTTATAATTATCGTCTATTGGACTTTTAATATTATAACTGGTTAACTGTGGGAAAAGCGATTCAATGTAAGCGTCCCTGTCAGGCATAATTATTAGCATTTATCCACTCTTTCCAATCCTTGACCATTTCAGGGATATTGCCTCTATGAGGTTTAGGAACCGGATTTATTCCTGCAATGGCTTCAAGTGCCCAAAACCAAAAGATTGGAGTTTCATCTAATTTCCTAATAAGAAGAGACAACACTTTTCCTCCCATTCCAATAATCTCTTGATAAGAAGGGTGCAAAGCAATTTGTGTTGGAGATGAGACCATCATACAATCTTCAATAACTTCAGAAGCAAGCTGATTAAATCTTGTCGCAATATTGTTTTCTCTATGGGTTAAAGCAGTACTGCAGGTAAGATTAAAAATTACATTTTCTCTGATTTTATATATTTCTTCCAAATTACCAAGCGACAAATAAGCTAAGTATGGAGGTATCTGTGTCAAATGGAAATTGGAATATCGTGAATATCTTGGTAATGTTTTTTCTTTAATAACTACTTCTTCCATTTATATTTTATTTTAGAAGTTTAAGTGTTCTTTCTGTAATACTTTTAAAAAAGATTTCATTTTTGAAATCGCGCAAATTCTCAAAATTTTTCCATATCTCAGATTCTTTAAAATCCCCTTGTTGATATACATCTATATCAAGTAAAAATAATGCTGTGTCTATTCCTGTGGTTTCAATAGCTTCGGTAATATTGGCTTTTGCATCAATTTTATGGTTCGTTATTGATATTTGCGAAAACAGATTATTCATTTTATATTCTAATCCATTTGCAAGATAAGGTAAAGTTTTAAAATAATTTGAAGGAGTAAATGGTATTTTCAACGGTATCTTATTAACATAACGCAACGCTATTCTATTAATTGTAACTGGTTCAACAACCTTTATATATAATGACCAAAGTTGTTTTGCTTCTTTTTTTAGTGCGTTCCAGCTTTGATATGGTTTGTGTTTATTGAATGTAAAACCATTTAGTCTTGCCTGAAACACTGTTGACTTGTCTTCAGAATAATATAAATAACCATCAACCTGTGTATTTGAAACACTGGACTTTGCTTGTTCTTCCTGGGCTTTGAATTCTATAGTGCCAGAAAATGTAAAACGTTTTTTTTCTAAAGGATATTTATCTTTAACCTCTTCAAACAAAGTATGCAGCATTTTTAAGTCCTTTTCTTTAGGAAGCTGAACCTGTATATCTAATAATGCTTCAACAATAGGAGCATTTTTTAATAAAGGATATGCTGGTTTTTGAGATTTTTTTGTTTGCACAGGTTTAAAGGTTAACTATGTTTACAAAGTTAATTAATATAGTATAGAAATATAATGAAAGAAATTCCTGTTTATTCTTACCATTTTTTACTTCGTTAGTGTCAATTTTGGTTCCGCTTTATGATTCACTTTCTATAATCTTTATTTCTTCATTTGTCAACCCATAAAGCCCATAAACCAGCTCATCAATTTTCCTTTCAGAATGGTCAATAGCTCTTTGCAGTTGCTTGCGCTGAGTTTCAAGTTTGGTGTTTTGCAACTGCTTGTTTAGTTTCAGTAGGTTGTCAACGAATTTAACAATAGAATCGTATGTTTTCTTTTCTTCTGGATTAGAAAAATCTATGTTATATATGTTAATAGATAAAATGGCTTCCTTTTTTATTTTTGGGAATGTTTTCTTTTCATCATAGTGTGTTTTTTTCCAAATAAACTGATTCGGTTTTGAGTTTACGAATGCTAAAAGAAAGTTAATATGACAGTCGGGTTCCTTTTTTTTGTAAACATTATACAAAGTATTTAATCCGAAAATATTAGCAGGAATAATTGTAGCAATTGGGACGTGTCCTATTTGTCGGATTCCTATTCTTGTTTGGCGATAAACACTTTCATTACCTCCACTTTTAATTGCTTCTGGCACAAATGACACATATTCTGTGTGTTCTTTCAGGTAAAACCTATGAATATTTCCACCGTCAACAATGGGTTCATAATGCCTGTTTAATTTCTTTTCAGAAACATACTTTTTTCTATCATAGGTCTGTATTCCAAAATATGCCTTGCAATATGTGCTAAGAGGGTTTGATTTAGATTTAATTTTATTGATGATATTGCTATCAGAATCGCTTATGGAAATATTAAATACAAGACGGTTATTTTTTAAAAAAGTAGATTGTTTAATTGCTCTTAATAATTGAGGATCAAAAGGGGATTCAACATTTGTTATTGCTAATTCATTTTCCTTCGAGGCATTTTTATTTTTTTGAATTACACTTATACAAACATCAACACTTGCATCGGAAAACACAGGATATTGGAATAACATAAATTCTTTAAGAACTGTATTTTGAAGCAAGAAGTTTCTTAATGGTT
>JAUWMO010000338.1 GCA_030613125.1 Bacteroidota bacterium
ATATTTTGGATTCGGTAATTCAAGATTCTGAACAAATATTTTAACCGGAGAAGCTCCTGCGGTTCGTGTAAGAAAGGTTAATTCATCAAGATATTCTTCAACTTCCCTTTTCCTTCTTTTATCTGTTATCAAACCAATTAAAACAGCCTGTTGATGATTTTCATTTGTCCTCTCGGTCTTATCAATCATTCTCACACTATAAATTAAGGGGAATCACCATTGTTCCTGGAACTCCCGGAATTTTTATTTGAAACCCTGTTTCATTCTAACATTTCAGAAAAAAAGTAAAAATAAATCCTGAGTAGAATAAATTTAGTAGATATATCTTTTATTTCTTTGAAGGATTCCACGAATAGCAATTTTGAGGGATTCACTACATCTCATGATCATTTCCCCATCACCAGGAAATGGAAGTGGTTCTCTTTCAACCAATTCTCTGGACTCAGGTGAAAGGGCATTAACATCACCAATTGCTCTAGCTGAATAATGTTCAAAATGACTATTTGCACCAATAGGATCTTTTCTAAGCAGCTTTAATGGATCTGTTTGATAAATCTCCACATCACCGTCAATTTGTGCCGACTTTTTCTGTGCTGTTTCCACAACCGTACATGTTATATCTTTATATTTTTTTATCTTTATATCGTTACCTAAAGAATCTTTCATAACATTTCCATTCTTATCTAATACATACTGAAATCCATCTTCCAAAGTCTTTTTCTCAATTCTGTCAATTTCTTTAATCCCTTCCGGAAAAACAGCAATAACCTTCAGGTTTATTTTTATATGATAGTCGTATCGGGTATTTTCATCTAAGGCCCGTGTATAATACTCAACCCATTGAGTTTCCAATTCCTGTGGGCTGACTGCTAAAAGTTCATCTATAAATTCTTCTGAGAGTTTTAAATGAGTATTATTGTCAATGGTAACCAAAGCCCGACTCATCCCCATGTAACGGGATTCAGCCAGGAGATTATCAATGTTTTCATAATCTCCCCAATATTCCTTTACCTTTGAAAATTCATACCAGGCCTGTCGGAAAGATTCTTTATCATTATTATTCATTAATTTTTGTCCATGTGCAAAAAAGAACTCAGCTGCCCGATGTTTTGCTTCAATAATCTCACTGTCATAATCAATATAATTATAGTCTATTGTTTTACCATGTAATTCCAGTGGTAAAACAGGTCGAACCATTCGTTGCCGATATTTCAACCTTTGGTATGATTGAGCTATTTCTTCCCAACTTTCAGATTTGCCTTCCATTTTCAGGTATTTAATCCTTTCAAGGTCTTGCTCATTTGCCAGTTTATATGATTTATCAAGAACTTCAATATCATCGTCACTATCTGAATTTTTCATCAGTTTCTTCACCGATTTCTGTATGGCTGAATCATAATTTCCCTTTTGAAGATGTTTTTTTGATGAACTGCAGGCTGAAACAATTAAAGTCGCAATAAGTAAATAAAATATCCTTTTCATGATAATTTAGTTATGAATTAATGTATTAAAGATATGAAATTGAAATTGAAATAAATAGCAATAATAAAAAAACCCTGGAAATTTCCAGGGTCATAAAGATATTATTTTGATTATTGCAACACAAAATTAATTGGGAAAGTAAAGGACACCCTAACTGGCTTTCCTCTTTGTTTTCCAGGGGTCCATTTTGGTGAAGACTTAACAACACGGACTGCTTCTGCATCCAGCGCAGGATCAACACCGCGCACTATATTAACATTACTGACAGAACCATTTGCTTCAACAACAAAACGAACAAATACCCTGCCACTGATCCCATTTTCAGCTGCTATTTCAGGATATTTAAGATTTTTCATAATGTATTTCCTGAAACCATCCTGTCCTTCTCCTCCAAAGCCTGGCATATCTTCAACAATGAAAAAGATCTCTGCCTCTTCTTCCTCCTCCTCGGTAAACTCCATAATCTGTAACTCAGAATCCTGATCGATCTCGAAATCTTCAAGCTGCAATTCATCATCAAGATCCATGTCATCATCAACTATCAGTAATAATTCTGTAACCTTTGGTGGTTCAGGAGGTTTTGGAGGTTCAGGCTGCTCCTGACGGGTAATAGGAATAATCTCTTCCTCTACCTGTTCCATATCACCTAGATCGTATTCATTACCAGACAAACCGCCACTGGTCCATTCGAATGCGATTAGAATGAGAGAGAGTGCAATTACCAGTCCAAGCTGGAAAAAAATCCCTTTTCTTTTTTCAAGATTTGCTTCATCAGATTTCTTGAGTTCCATATCGATAAAATTTATGTGATAAAAGTAAGGATTTCTTAACTTATTATCAAGAAATTCTAAAATTGATTGCTAAAAAATTTAAATAAAGTTAAATAACCTGATTTAATTAAAATACTACAAAAACCAGTCCAAAATAAGGTAAACATGAAATAATCCTAATTCTCCCAGGGTATATATGAATTCTGTATGAAGTAAAATTTATCTGATAAATGTTTTTTTATTACTTTTACTACCTGTAAAAATGGGGCATTAGCTCAGTTGGCTAGAGCGTTTGACTGGCAGTCAAGAGGTCATCGGTTCGATTCCGATATGCTCCACAAAAGAGGGTGGTTACCTCTCAATTTACTATTTCGACTTATATCAATAAATGGCATTAAACCCCAGGGCAAACCCTGAACCCTTTTTTACGAGGCAAGCCTCGGGGAATTAAACCTCACCTTCTCGTCCGCCGACCGCGTGCCGCCTAAAGCTTTAGCGGTGGCGCAAGCGGAACGCGAAGGAGGATTAAATGACCTCGTAGAGTTGAAAAATATACTTTGAGAGATAGTTTGACTATAGAAACTAATTTTTCGAGTGTTTTACGATTTAATTTTTAATAAACTTTTTACTGCCACTAATATTATCAATTGTTATAGTCAAAATATAAATTCCACCTGGCAGATTTTCTATATTGACCCATTCTCTGTTATTATAGATATCTCCCATAATAATCTCCTCTCCCAGCATATTGCGAAGCATGTATGAGGCATCTTTGTTGTTATTACTTATCTCAATATTAATTATGACTGTCGCTGGATTTGGGAAAACTTTAAACGAAATTGACTGCCTGAATTGACCTAAGAGTCCACCATTACCAGATGTGGTTTTAATTATAGTTCCATTAGCACCTACTGCATATCCAATATTTTCATCAATAAAGAAAACATCAAATAAATGCTCAAGGGTATTTGAATTCTGACTTGTCCATGAGTTACCGGCATCAGTTGTCTGAATTACTGTACCATTTGTACCCACAGCGTATCCAATATCTGAACTTGGAAATTTTATAGAATATAACCCTGAAGCATTTTCTCTTGGAAGCGGTAACCAACCTTCTCCTCCATCTGCAGTCTTGGATATTCCAAATCCAAAAGAACTGGTAACATATCCAACATATTTCCCGGTAAACTGAACCGAGTATAATTCTGTAGGAGTATTATCATGGACTTCAGTCCATGTAATTCCTCCATTTGTTGTTTTAATAATCGCATCGTTAAAACCAGCTCCAACCACCAGTCCGGTATCAACACTTTTAAAAAAAAGAGAAGCTTTGGCATTCCCTACTCCAAATGCCCCGCGTAATATATCCCAGTTATCTCCTCCATCTGTCGTTTTTGCCACCATACCAAATTCTCCACAAACATAACCGGTATCAGATGTTAGAAAATATGCATCATTTATAGTATATGGTGAG
>JAUWMO010000370.1 GCA_030613125.1 Bacteroidota bacterium
TTCCTCTTCTGATCCTTTGATTTTCTCTTTTAATTCGCTGATAGTTTGCCGGTTTATCTGGTCTTTTAAGGATTCCTGCTCTAATTGTTGTTTTGCCAGTGTTAAACCGGTAAGTATCTGTTCCTGTTTTTGTAAAAGATCCTGATCTGCACCTTCATGAACATTGGCTATCGATTCTGCAAGAAGATCAAAAAAAGCACGTGACTTACTGCGTTCAGCATATTGAAATGCTATAAGATCGTAACCTTTTTTTCCATCCTTCTCATGCAGCTCCGCAAGCATATTGATCACATCTTCAAAAACAAATCGCTCCCTGGCCATATAACTTGTTTTAAATTCCTCGCTCTGCATGGTGCCACGCATTTCTTCAATGATTCCAAGGCCTTTTTCATTATATTCAATAGCCTTATCATACTCCCCTCTTAATTTGTAATTTTCAGCCATCCCAACCATTGTTTTCCAGACAGTTTCAGGGCTGTTTAATGACCTGGCAATCTGAAGGCCTGATTCATAATTCGACAATGCTTCATCCAGCTTACCAAGCCGGTTCTGATCGTTTGCCATATTTAACAGGCAATGCACCTCCCCTATTTTCGATTTAAGCTCACGGCTAAGCTGCAGGCCCCTGTAATGATACTCTTCAGCCTTTTCAAAGTCACCCAGGTCAAAAGAGACTGTTCCAAGGTTATTCAATATTCCTAGTACACCCTGTTTGTCGTCAAGCTCTTCATATTTTTCAAGTGAATTCTCATAGTATTCTGAAGCTCTTTCAGGTTTTCCGGCACTTTGTAAAATAACCCCCATATTGTTGTATACACCTGCCATTCCCCACAAGTCTTTTCCTTCTTTCATTAGTTGTAAAGCTTCCGTACATTTCTCAATGGCTGTATTGTAATCTCCTAACATTGAATACACGAATCCCATTTGAGTTAACACATCTCCTATCCCTATTGTATCGTTTATATTCCTGAATATTTCTTCAGCTTTTTCAAGGTCTTCGAGTGCCTCCGGATATTTACCTGTCTGATGTAAGTTGGTGCCTGAATTAAGCATAGCTTCAGCCATTCGAAATTGATTTCCGGCTTTCTTATTTATTTCAAAGGATTGTTCAAAATATTTTACAGCCAGCTCAAACTGTCCCATTTTTTCGTAAGCTGATGCCTTATAGGATAGTGTGCTTCCAAGGCTCGACCAATCTCCAATCTCCGTCCGGATGTCAGCGGCTTTATCAAAATATTCAATGGCCTGTTCGTAATCTCCAATGAACCTGGAATAAACCAATCCGATGCCGTTAAGACTTGCACCCATCAATTGCTTGTCGTCAATTTTCTCTCTGACCTCCAGGGCGTTCTGATAATAGGATAAGGTGGTTTGATAATCAATGAAATAGTAGATATAAGCTAATCCGCCCAGGACAATGGCCTGTCCGTACTCATCACCAATCTTTTTATAAATCTCAATGGCTTCCCTGTAATACTTAATAGCTTCTTCAGATTTCTCCCTATTGGTTCTTAAGGATGTTCCAAGACTACTTAGACTATCTGCTTTGAATTTTTGCTCCTTTTCCGGTTTAGACCAGTTTTTTAAATTGTCAACAGCTATTACAAGGCTTTTCTCGCTGTGAATATTTTTAAATGTACCGGCTGTTTTTTCAGCAAGACTCTTTTTTTGCTGAGCTTCGATGATGTTTCCATCCAATTCCAATAAAATACTTTCTCTGATGAGCCTGTTAACGAATGGTTTAACCATTAACCTATGGTCAACGATAAGAGATTTTACCAACTGGTTATTGCTTTGGTGGTAAGCTTCAGTAAGCTGCTCTTCAAACTCGTCTTGAGTTAATTGTTCAGGTTCCTGCTGTGTGAAACAGGGAATTATAGAAGCAAAAAAGAAACTCCCGAAAAGAAAGAGTAATCTTTTCCTTGAATTATGGCGGACAATCGTCACAATCAGGGTTTTAGTCAGGGTTATAATGGTTCTAAAGTAGTCAACCTATAAAGTAATCATAACATTATAAGTTATTCTATTTTAGTATTTTGATCGGCACTTTTTTGACTAACTAAACAAGTTTATTGATGAATTTTTTTATCTATTTTTCGTTTTTACTTAATGAAAGGGCCTTTTTGAGTTCTGTAATAGCCATATCTTTCTTTCCTACATCGGTGTAAAGTTTACCCAGGATTTCATGTGGTAATGATGCATCAGGGTTTAGTTCCGAGATTAAAATAAACTCCTTAATAGCATCTTCCAGTAAATCCTTATTTGTATAGAATACCCCAAGCACAGAATGGCAGGTACTACTGTTAGGATCATCTGAAAACAGATTTCTGATATTCTCTTCCTGTAACTTTACCTCATTCGATTTTTCGCGGGAAAGGACAGAAAACTCCTGATTGGCAGATTTATATGAGTTAATAAGATCCTCTCCCTCTACATACCAGAAATAAGATTCACCATATTCCAGCCCCTCCCAGTCTTCAGGATATTCCATCCGGCTTCCTGAAACAGTCTTGTCCCACACCAGTCCTCTGCTGTTATACAGTTTTACCTTAAAGCTGTCAAAAGAGTCAATAGAGGACCATGAAAAAATGGGACGGCTGGTTTTAATAACAGTATTGCAAGGTGATATTAATTCAACTTCTCTTACAGTATTTACTGATCTGACTCCGGCAAGAGCCCCCACTTCTCCTTTTTCATCCCGCCTGGATGTTAAAATGGAAAAATTCGCCATCATTGCTGACTGAACATTTTTAACATTGGTTTTAGTGTCACCGGCAGCAATTTTATTGTTAGTGATTGTGATTTTGCTGCCGGAACCCAGGCTAATCAGATTTCCATTAGAAAACAGCAACGATACTGATGATTCTCCGGAGGTTTTAATCTGATCCCCTTCATAGAGTTGGGTTCCCCACGAAACATTATCAAAATTATTCTTATCACTTTTCTTAACAAGA
>JAUWMO010000186.1 GCA_030613125.1 Bacteroidota bacterium
TTTTTGATCGTCTTTGAATTTAAGCAACCGCAGCTGTGTTGGATTGAGACGACCAGGATTTGCCAGGGTAAATATTATGATAGATAATGCAATTATTCCATTTATTGATTGCAGAATGATTGCTTTCCGTGTAAATTTCTGCTGAAACCAGGCATAAATTAAGATGGCTGGCAATCCGAATATTACCAATAGGATAAGGACGTTCAGAATTGCGGTGTTCAGGTTATATTTATCGATCAGGAAATTGATGGCCTCAATAAAAGCCCAGGAACTGCCCAGGTAAACGGCCAGAGTTTGCCCAATTTTTCTGTCTTTGAATTTTTCGAACCAGAATAAATTTTTCATTAGTAAAGGCATTCACTTTAAAATGTTCTGCAAGTCAACCGATGCCGATATTTGCTGTTGCGCCCGGTTGTGAATTAATCTGCTAATAACTTCTCAATTTCATCAATCAGCTGTTTTGCTGGGGTAATAAGACTAATCACTTCCTCTTTTGTAAAATCTATAAAGTCATTGTAATCGCCAGCTTGTCTCTTATCATAAATATCTGTATAAAACTTGCCTAAATTCATTTTTTCCACCCCCCACCGCTGACGCTTAAAGTCAGAGTCTTCGACCTACGGTGACCCCCTTCAAGGGGGATATAACTTTCTTCTTCTTTTTATTGTTTTCGTCAGTGCAGCACCCAAACTAAAAAAATCAATGCCATAAACGAATCAGGAATCCTCAAACCCTTGTTCATATCCCCCGCTGGCGGGGGAACCAAAGGGGGTGGATTTAATCACCTGTCATACCTTTAATGCATTTCTCAATTTCTATGGTCACCTGATCTATGCGATTCAAACCTCTTCATCCCTAAATCGTAACACATGAAAACCGGCTTCCTCCAAATCCCTCTGTTTTTCTTGTTTTCGTCAGTGCAGCACCTAAAGTAGAAAAATCAATACTGAATTTTATATCATATGACCATTTAAAGATTTTTCATCCATAAATTTGTTTTTTACTTCTGTAATGGACTTAATTAATATTGGGTTTTAAAGTGTTTGCTCTTCAACTAAATCTTTTTTTACTTTTTTACCCGATTATTAATCTCCCAGGGGCAAATTCATTTTCTTCAAGAGTTCAATATATCTCGGGTAATCTTTCAATTGTTCATATTGATTTAAATTGGTAGCGATGTAAGTTATATTCATTTGTCGTGATTCATACCATTTTTCAAGGTTATCAATTGCTTTTTCATAATTTTTAACCTGTAAATATTTTCTCACACTGATCCCTTCACCTATTTTGCAGAATTCATCTCCATATTCCTCATTCAACTTTAGTAGTTTCTCAATGGCAGCTACATGTCCATCTTCATAATATACTTTTTCGATGATTGCTGTTACTTCAGTATCCCAACAGACGACTTTTTTCCATTGATTAAACCATTTTTCGTCACGATTATCCCAATAGGCAGCTGCCAAATTAGAAGAGGCAAAGCCAAAATTCGGATCAATTGAGAGTGCTTTCTCAAAATGAGTGACAGCAGATAGATAATCACCCTCATTCCTCATAACTACTCCATATAGTCCCAGAACCAGCGGTTTCAATGGGTCAAGCTCAAGCCCCAGGTTTGCCTGGTGTACTGCTTCATCTGACCTGCGCAGTATCATCAGTAAGTGAGCATAATATAGCCGGCACAGTGCATTATTCGGATTCAACTCAAGGCTCTTAAGAAATTCTCTTTCCCCCTGTTCCCAATCCCATTCTGTCCATACTGCTGTCCCAGCTTTCACATAACGCACATTTGCTGAATTGGGGTCCAGTTCCATAGCTCTGTTGAGGTATTTATATTTTAGGGGAAGGGTTACAGATTTCGGGAGAACATAAAACGATCCATAGACAGTTGCAAGGCTGGCATAAGGATCGGCCCATTCAGGCTCCAGTTCAATGGCTCGCTGGAAATACTCTAAGGCCTTTTCCATAAACTCCGGGTCAAGCTTTTCCCAATAAAATTGCCCCATCAAATAAGCATCGTAAGCCTCCGGATCAACAGTTCTGGTTTCGGCCAACATGTTTTCTTCCTGAGGGGTTAAAAAAATATTAATTTCTTCGGAGATTGTTTTTGTTACATCATTGTAAAAATTAAGAATCTGGCTTTTTTCTACTCGATAATCCTGCACCCAAAGTTGCTGCTCTTCCGGAAAAGCGCTGACCAGTTTTATCCGGATACATACACTATCCCCTTCTATACATAAGACTGAGGCCTCAATTACGGCATCTACACCCAGTTCAGATGCTATTTCCGGTATTGACATATCAACATCCTTAAAAAGTCTGGATGAGGTTTTTGAAATTACCCGCAGCGCGCTGATTTTCCCTATATCCCCGATAAGTCCTGAATGCATTCCGGAAACGAAATATTCAAACTCATCGGTGCCTGTATAATTGTCAAAAGGAAGAACTACCAGTGATTTAATTGTACCGGCCCTGGCATGCTTATTGAAAGGCACCACATTAAATATGATCAATGCAACTATTACAACCAGGCTGATATAGGTTGATGCTTTCCAGGCTTTGGAATCGCTTGGTTTTTCGCTATCCCCGATTTCATCAGCCGGTTTTGTTTTTTGAACTCCTTCCGGTGTGATATCAAATATCCACGCAACTATAATTGCAATTAAGGCACCGAGGATCAGGAGATAAAGCACCAGATCAATAGCCCAGTCAGGGAGTCCCCACCGTGGGAAAATGATGGTGGCCGCCTCCAGGATAACAAAAGCCGATCCTGCATAAATGGCCAGTGACCGGAGGACACTACGCCTTTTCAGCTCTTGCCAGAATTGCGATATTTTATTGGAATTAGTAAGCATATAGGAATTAGTATTTTATTTCTAATTTTCCCCGAAAAAACGGGGCAGGCTGTGTATTTTTTGTTCTTTTGCTATTTGGAACTTCTGGTTTATCCATTAGCATTAGTTATTTAAATTGGCTCCTATTTTAATTCAATCATTCATTTCTTTTCAGGGGAAGATTCATTTTTAGTATAAGTGAATCAAAACCAGGATCATCTATCTTGAAAGGGCCGGCAGAAGTGAATAATGTATTGATATAAGGCATCATTGGGTGGTGAGCCTCGTAGCCTTTCTCATACCAGGACAATGCTTTTGCTTCATCCCCTAACCATGCGTTTAATTGTCCGAGTTCCATCGGGAGATTATCACCTGTTGCCAATTCCAATTTGGTAATAAATTCTTTCAATGCTGCTTCTATGCCCTGTTGATCAAAAGTTAACAGGATAGATTTTCTGGCATCTTCATCTAAATATAAATAGGTAGTCCAAAGTTCGATTGATTTTCGATACTCTCCAATAATGGCATAAATCGCGGCAAGATTTGCAAGCGCAACAGGGTGATCGGGAACAATTGAAAGGGCCTTTTCTGCCATGGAAATGACTTCTTTATATTCACCGGCGGATGCCAATACCAACGTAGATAATGCCTGGATCATGGGATTCAATGGGTCCAGGTCAAGAGCTGTACGGCAGTGAGAAACTGCTTCATCATTTCTTCTCAGGCACGAAAGCAAATGGGCATAATACATATGACCAAATGCATAGTTCGGATTCATTTCCAGAACTTTTAAAAACTCCTGCTCAGCTTTTTCCCAATTCCACGCAGTCCATCCATTTACCAGGGCGCTGCAATAATGGACAAAGCTGGAATTTGGATCCAGTTCAATGGCTTTGTTCAGGTTTTCAAACATATTGGGTATTGTAACGGATGAGGGGGCCAGGCTGAATTGATGGACAGCCACCCAGTAATAAGCAACACCTGCATAAGGCTGAGCCCATTCAGGATCTGTTTCGATCGATTTGTTGAAATACTCCAGGGCCAGCTGAAGTGCTTCGGGTGTGAATTGATCCCAATAATACAATCCTTTTAAATAAAGATCATAGGCTTCACTATTAATGGTTTTAGATTCAGCCAGCAGATCTTCTTCCTGAGGGGTTAACACAATATTAATTTCTTCAGAAATTTTCCTGGTTACATTATTATAGAAATTTAAAATCTGGCTTTTTTCTATCCGGTAATTCTGTACCCAGAGTTGCTGCTCCTTAGGAAAAGCACTAACCAGTTTTATCTGCACACAAACACTATCACCACCAACACATGAGATAGAGGGTTCAATTACAGCATCAACTCCCAGTTCAGATGCAATTTCCGGTATGGTCATATCAACATCCTTAAAGAATCTGGATGTGGTTTTGGATAATACCCGCAACGCACTTATTTTTCCCAGATCCCCTATCAGCCCTGAATGCATTCCCGCAACATAATAATCAAACTCATCGGTACCTGTATAATTGTCAAATGGGAGGACTGCCAATGATTGAATGGACTCGGCAAGTTGTTTCTGATTGTCTTTGAATTTAAGCAAACGAAGTTGAGTTGGATCCAGTTTGCCCGGATTTACCAGTGTAAAAACTATTACAGCCAGGGCAATTACACCATTTATTGCCTGTAGAATGATAGCTTTCCGGGTAAATTTCTGTTGAAACCAGGTATAAATTAAAATGGCAGGCAATCCGAATATCACTAACAGGATAAAGACGTCCAGGATTGCTGCATTCAGATCATATTTATCTAGAAGGAAATTGATGGCCTCAATAATAACCCAGGCACCACCCATGTAAACAATTAGTGTTTTGGCAATGTTTGCTTTGTTTGGTTGTTCGGCTTGTTTCATATTAAAAATTTATCTTGGTGGAAGTTTTAGTTTCTCCAGCAGTGCATCAAATCTTTTGTCATCTACTTTATACGCGCCATAAGAATACGTATACATGCCTATATATGGTAGGTTGGGATCATGACTCTTGTAAGCCTTCTCATACCAGTCCATAGCTTTGGAGTTATCCCCTGCGACAGTATACAATTCCCCTAGCATCGTGGGATATCTATCACCTGCAGTTCTTTCCAGTTCTGCAATAAATAGCATTATTGCAGATGTAAGGCCCTTTTCGTCATATGTATCTAAAATCGTGGATCCAGGCAAGTTCTCCAAGGGAAGAACTTGAATATAGAATTCAAGAAATTTTCTATAATCCTTTTTATACAAATAGGCTAAACTTTTTACTGATGAAGCAATCGGGTGGCCCGGTACAACCGAATGAACCTTTTCAGAAAGTGCAATTGTTTCATCATATCTTCCAACATCAGGCAATATCATAGCATACAATGCCTGGATCATAGGATTTAAAGGATCCAGGTCCAAAGCGATCTTCCCCTGTAAGATGGCTTCATCATGTCTTCTGAGTAAACTCAATAAATGTGCATAATATATTCGTGAAAACGCATCATTTGGATTGATTTCCAGGATTTTCAGGAACTCCTTTTCACCTTTATCCCATTTAAACCCTGTCCATACAGTAGCTAAGGCACTAACATAATGAGTATAGGCTGAATTAGGATCCAGTTCAGTGGCTTTTTCAAGATTCTCATAAATATTAGGGATTGTAACCGAATTCGGTGCCAGCCCAAACTGTCGCATGGCAATCCAGTAATAAGCCAGGCCAGCATATGGAGGCCCCCAATCCGGGTCAATTTCGATAGCCCGGTTAAAGTATTCCAGTGCCAGTTGGAGAGCCTCAGGTGTAAACTGATCCCAGAAATGCTTTGCTTTAAGAAAAGCATCATATGCCTCGGGGTTAACTGTTTTGGCTTCAGCCAACAAACTTTCTTCCTGGGGGGTTAAAACAATATTTATTTCCTCAGATATCTTTTTTGTTACATCATTATAGAAATTCAGGATCTGGTCTTTTGCCACCCGGAAATCCTGCACCCAAAGTTGTTGTTCTTCCGGAAAGGCACTGACCAGTTTTATCTGGACACAAACACTATCTCCTCCAACACACGAGATAGAGGGCTCAATTACAGCATCTACTCCCAATTCAGTAGCAATTTCCGGTATCGACAAATCAACATCCTTAAAAAGTCTTGATGAGGTTTTGGATATTACCCGCAACGCACTTATTTTCCCCAAATCTCCAATCAGCCCGGAATGCATTCCGGCAACATAATATTCAAACTCATCGGTACCTGTATAATTGTCAAATGGGAGGATCACTATCGATTGAATAGACTCGGCAAGTTGTTTTTGTTGGTTCTTGAATTTGAGCAATCGAAGTTGAGTTGGATCAAGTTTGCCTGGATTTACCAGGGTAAAAACAATAACAGCCAGAGCGATTACACCGTTTATTGCCTGCAGAATAATGGCTTTCCGGGTAAATTTCTGCTGAAACCAGGTATAAATTAAAATGGCAGGCAATCCGAATATCACTAACAGGATAAGGACATCCAGGATTGCGGTGTTCAGGTCATATTTATCGATAAGGAAATTGATGGCCTCAATAATAACCCAGGCACCACCCAGGTAAACTATGAGAGTTTTGGCAATGTTTGCTTTGTTTGATTGTTTGGCTTGTTCCATAATTTGATAATATTAGTTATTTAATAAAATCAACTTAATAGATTCTTACAAGGTGGTAAGTATAAATTTCGTTTAGCTAAAAATTCATTTTTTTCACCAATTCAATAAAACCAGGTTCATCCTTAATTTGGCTGTAAAGCTCCAGACATTGAATATATGGCATATCGGGATCATGCATTTCATACCCTTTTTCCAGCCATTCCAATGCTTTATCGAATTGATTCATTTGGGTATAGGTTGCTGCAACAAAGACTGGTTGAATAAAACGGGTTTGAGATGCTTCCTCCAGAGCTTTTGCAGTTTTTTGCATTGCTATTTGAAATCCTTTATCCTTG
>JAUWMO010000108.1 GCA_030613125.1 Bacteroidota bacterium
CATTTTTCCAATATTCCAAAGTGATGGACTTTTTAGAGTAGGCTCAATATTATTTGTCATTTGCCTGCCTGCCGGTAGGCAGGGTATTTGTGCCAAATCAAGGCTTCCTCCTAAGAATGTGGCTATTTATGGGCTCATTACAGGCATCTCTTTGGAATATTTTCCTGCATCAAGTTTTTTCTTGACTGCAGCAAAAGCCTTTACCGTATATTCAACATCTTCAAGAGTGTGGGTAGCTGTTGGGATCAGACGTAACATGATAACGTCCTTTGGTACTACCGGATAAATAACAATAGAACAGAAAATGTTATAATTCTCACGAAGGTCCATTGTTATGTTTGATGCTTCAGGGATTCCACCACTTAAAAATACAGGCGTTACAGGCGATTCCGTTTTACCAAGATCTAAACCGTTTTTCTTCAGACCTGTCTGTAATGCATTCACTATTTTCCAAAGATCTTTCCTTAATTCAGGCTTGCTTTTAAGTAATTCAAGACGTTTTAGTGCACCAATTACCATTGGCATAGGAAGTGATTTGGCAAATATTTGTGACCTCATATTGTATTGAAGATAATCAACTACATCTTCATCACTTGCAACAAAACCGCCTATACCTGCCATTGCTTTGGCAAACGTACCAAAGTAAATATCTATGTCTTTCTGGACTCCCATGTGCTCGCCTGTACCGGCACCAGTTGCTCCCATAGTGCCAAATCCGTGTGCATCATCAACAAGAAAACGAAAATCGAACTTTTTCTTCAAATTAACAATCTCTTGCAATTTCCCCAGATCTCCTGCCATACCAAAAACACCTTCAGTAATTACCAGTATGCCACCTGATGTCTTTTCAGTTAACTTGGTAGCCCGCTCTAATTCTTTTTCAAGGTTTGCGATATCATTGTGAGGATAAACATACCTCTTCCCCATATGAAGCCTTAAACCGTCAAGAATACATGCATGCGATTCGGAATCATAAACAATAACATCGTTTCTGTTTACGAGTGCATCTATAATTGAAACCATTCCCATATACCCGTAATTCAGCAGGTAGGAGCGTTCCTTACCTACGAATTCAGCCAGTTTTTCTTCCAACTCTTCATGCTTGCTGGTTTGTCCCGACATCATTCTGGCTCCCATAGGATAAGCCAGCCCCCAATCTTCAGAGGCTTCAGAGTCCGTCTTTCTTACTTCAGGATGGTTAGCTAATCCAATATAATTGTTCAAACTCCAGGTGAGGACTTTTTTACCTCTGAAGGTCATATGGGGATGTATATCTCCTTCAAGTTTCGGGAACATAAAATAACCGTGTGCCTGCTTTTGGTATTGTCCCAAAGATCCCCGGTTCTTTCTGATCTTATCGAAAATATCCACAATTAATATAGTTTTAAGGTTAGCAATTGTGCAAAGGTAGATATTTTTAATTATTTGACAAGACTTACAGATTATCCCTTTCCTGCCTTGATTTGTTATTATTTATTGCATAATGTACAAGATGTCTGATTATAAGTTGTTGAGCATATTGGTATAATATTTGATATCATAATCTGCTTACACAGTGATTTTTTGATTTTGAATATTATTTTATGCTTCAGAATTGTTCCCTGTATTGTCTGTTGGTACTTGTGATATAGTTGCGAAAAATAAACTGTTTGATTGGAAAATGTTTTTAATTATTGGGATGAAAACTATACCTTTGCAAAATATTTTAAAAAATGTATAGGAAATTTGCGGTTATTTTCTTGATCACACTCCTTTTTTATTCATGTGGTGAGTATGAAAAGCTTCTGAAAAGTGGCGACATAGATAAGAAGTATGAAAAAGCTATGGAGTATTATGAAGAAGGGCAGTATGTCAGGGCCGCTACTTTGTTTGAACAAATCAAACCACGGCTGAAAGGAACACTAAAGGCCGAGGATGTTGATTATATTCATGCAAAGTGCTATTACGAAATGAAGGATTATGTGATGGCCGGACATTATTTCAGTACTTTTGTAAGGACTTATTTTAACAGTCCACATGCAGAAGAGGCTGACTTCCTGTCGGCATACAGTTATTATAAATTAACTGCCCGGCCAGAACTGGACCAGACAAATACATACAATGCCATAAATGCGTTTACCCTGTTTAAATCAAAATTTTCTGGTAGTGACAGAACTGATGAGTGTAACACACTTATTAAAGAAATGGAGGAAACACTTGTAGAGAAATCATATATGGAGGCAAGGTTATATTTTACCCTTGAAAAATATAAAGCCGCGATTGTGGCAATTAAAAACAGTATCAATGATTATCCCGATACAAAATACAGGGAAGAACTGCTATTCCTGAAACTGAGATCAAGTTATTTATTGGCAGATAACAGCATCCGTGAATTACAACAGGAGCGTTACCAAAATACAGTAGATGAATATTATACTTTCATTGATGAGTTTCCTGATAGTAAATTTAAAAAAGAGGCTGAAAGAATATATAATAATTCTACTGAGTTTATTGCAAAAAGAAATTTAACTATAACAAAACAATAATTTGGAAAATGGATTATAAGAAAACACAAGCACCGCTGACAACAGAAACAAAAACCATCAGGGAACTTGACAAAGAAACCGGAAATATTTATGAAACAGTTGTTATTTGTGCAAAGAGGGCAAATCAGATTTCAGTAGAGATCAAACATGAACTGAACAGAAAACTTGAAGAATTTGCCTATTATACCGATAGCCTTGAAGAGGTTTTTGAGAATAGGGAGCAGATAGAGATTTCTAAATTTTATGAGAGACTGCCAAAACCATCCCTGATTGCCCTTCAGGAATATAATGAGGGTGGAATTTATTATCGTAAACCGGAAAAAGAAGAGTTATAACTTTCTTTTTTATAAAATCTGAACCGGTATGCTGAAAGGAAAAAAAATAATTCTTGGCATTTCCGGGAGCATAGCAGCTTATAAAGCAGCATTCCTGACAAGGTTGCTTGTAAAGGAAGGTGCTGAGGTTAAAGTGGTTATGACCCCGGTAGCTAAAGAGTTTATTACACCACTTACCCTTTCTACACTTTCAAACAAGCCTGTATCAATCGATCTGTTCGTGGAAAAAACCGGTGAATGGACTAATCATGTTGACCTGGGCCTCTGGGCTGATCTGTTACTTATAGCTCCGGCAACTGCAAACACAATTGCGAAAATGGCCACAGGACAAGCCGATAATCTCTTATTAACCGTATTTCTTTCTGCAAAATGCCCGGTTATGATAGCTCCGGCTATGGATATGGATATGTTTCTCCACAGTTCCACTCAAAGGAATCTGAAAACCCTTGAAGATTTTGGGTGCAGGATAATAAATACCGGTACAGGAGAGCTGGCAAGTGGTTTGATTGGCAAAGGCAGGATGGAAGAACCGGAAAAAATTGTTGATCAAATTGAAAGCTTTTTTAAAGAAAAACAAAAATATCTTCCTCTTTCAGGAAAAAAGATCCTTGTTACAGCGGGGCCAACATATGAGATAATTGATCCTGTCAGGTTTATTGGAAATTTTTCAACCGGGAAAATGGGGATGGCCGTGGCTGATGCTTTGGCAACAAAAGGAGCTGAGGTTCATCTGATCCTGGGTCCTGTCCAGGTATTACCACAGACTTCCGGAATTAAAATCTATAATGTGGTTTCTGCTGCTGAAATGTTTGAAACATGTGTGAAACTATTTCGTGAAATGGATGGTGCAGTAATGGCAGCTGCGGTGAGTGATTTTACTCCCGCTGAACCGGCTGCTAAGAAGACAAAAAGGGAGAAAGCAGACCTGACAATCAAGTTTAAACCAACAAAAGATATTGCTGCCGAGTTAGGTAAAATGAAATCATCTGACCAATGGCTTATGGGATTTGCCCTTGAAACAGATAATGAAATGAAAAATGCCGTTCAAAAGATCAAATCCAAAAACCTTGACCTGATTGTACTTAATTCTCTTAATGACCCCGGAGCTGGATTCGGATATGATACAAATAAGATCTCAATTATCGATAAACTTGGAAAAACTGATTCATTTGAATTAAAACCAAAATCTGAGGTTGCTGAAGATATTGTCAATAAGATTATTGAGCTTAATCAGGTTTTTTAATTTTAATTAGAAAGCCACCTTCTTAGAGGGTGAATTTTTACTTGTTTTGTTGGTCTGGTTAGTTAATCATTATTATTTGGATTATGAGAACATTCTATATTACTTCAATATTATTCCTTACTCTGGTGACTACTTCGGCGGCACAGGAATTACGGTGTAACATACAGCTGGTTACACAACAAATACAGGGTAGTAATAAGCAGATATTCAGGACAATGCAGACTGCTATTTACGAATTTATGAATAACCGTAACTGGACACCCCATATTTACAATGCAAACGAAAGAATTGAGTGTAATATCCTGATAAATCTGACTAAACAGATTGGTGCTGACCAGTTCAGGGGAACAATTCAGGTCCAGTCCAGCAGGCCTGTTTATAATTCTAACTACAATACAACTGTCCTGAACTTTCTGGATAATCAATTTGATATCAGGTATGTTGAATTTCAGAGGATGGAGTTTGATGAGACCCAACACCTTTCAAATCTTACGTCTATACTTGCTTATTATGCTTATATAATTATTGGCTTAGATTATGATACTTTCTCTCCTTATGGGGGTAGGGAATATTTACAGAAGGCTGAGGCTATTGTAATGAATGCTCAGAATACGCCCGAAGGAGGCTGGAAGCCTTTTGATGCTTCAGGAAACCGCAACCGTTATTGGTTGACACAAAACCTTCTGGATGACGACTATAAACCGGTACGGCAGTTTCTCTACGAGTACCATAGAATGGGAATGGACAGACTTGAGAATAACGTAAATACAGGCAGAGACGCTATTGAAGAAAGTCTGAAATTATTACAGACTGTTTTCCGTAAAAAGCCTGATCCATACGTTTTCCTTCTTCAGGTGATTTATGATGCCAAGACTGATGAGTTTATTGATATTTTTAAAGAGGCTTTTCCCGACCAGAAAACCAGGGCTTTTGTGATCCTGAAAGAGATCAATCCCTCAACCCTTAAAAAGTATGAGGAAATTATGAATTCCGGTTAATAATATTTATTAATAAACATTCATTAGAAATAGCTTCTCCCTAAATGTTTTTTGAATTAAAGAAGAATGCTGAGGTCACTTTTTATTCAGAATTATGCCCTGATACGGGAATTGAATATTGATTTTAATCCCGGTTTGACGATCATTTCCGGTGAAACGGGTGCAGGAAAATCAATTATGCTTGGTGCTCTTTCCCTGATCCTTGGCCAAAGGGCTGACACAAATGTTCTGTTTGATAAAACCAGGAAGTGTATTGTTGAGGGGATTTTTGATATTCGGGAATATAACCTGGTGGATTTCTTCAAAAATAATGACCTTGACTTTGAACCACAAACAACCCTCCGGAGAGAAATTAATGTTGCAGGTAAATCCAGGGCCTTTATAAATGACACTCCGGTTAATCTGAATGTTTTGAAGGATCTGGGCATGCAACTGGTTGATATACACTCCCGACACCAAAATATCCTGCTGGGGAACAACCTTTTTCAGTTACAGGTAGTGGATACTTTTGAAGGGAATTTTCCGTTACTGGAAGATTATAAAAAGAACTATCAGATTTTTCGTAGTCTTGAATCAGAATATACCTTTCTTAAAGAAAAAAATGAGAAGGCTCAATCAGATCTTGATTATTTTCAGTTTCAGTTAGAACAGCTGGAAAAAGCAAAGCTAATGGAGGGCGAGCAGGGAGAGCTTGAAGATGAGCAGAATATGTTAACCCATGCCGAAGATATAAGCATTGCACTCGAGCGTATATCTTCTTATCTCGATGGAGACCAGGATAATGTTCTTCGCCGTATGAAGGATATAAGAACATTGTTGGGTAAGCTTAAGCAATATTATTCTCAGGCTGAGGAGATATATGAACGTTTTGAAAGCGTTGATATTGAACTAAAAGATTTGTCCTCTGAAATAGAGTCATCAAAGCAGGATATCGAGTATAAACCCGGACGCCTGGAACTTGTTAGAGAACGGTTAAATCTGATTTATTCCCTGGAGCAAAAGCACCATGTCAAAACCGTTGATGAACTGATTAAGATAAAGACAGAACTGGTGGAGGCAATAGAACGGATAATTTCCGGTGATTCAAGACTTGAGAAAACTAAACTTGAACTTGAAGATAAAAGAGTAAACCTTGAAAGAATGGGCAGGGAGTTATCCGTTAAAAGAATAAATGCATTGCCCTCAATTGAGAAGAATATTATTGAACTCTTGAAGCAGCTTGGGATGCCAAATGGCAGATTTGCCATCCGGCATTCTGCTATAGATCATATAACCCCGGTTGGATGTGACCATGTTGATTTTATGTTCTCCTCAAGTAAACATTCTGATTTACTAGACTTAAAGAAAGTTGCATCCGGTGGAGAACTATCACGTGTGATGCTGAGCCTTAAATCACTGATAACCAAGTCTGTATCAATGCCAACAATTATATTTGACGAAATAGACTCAGGAGTTTCAGGTGATATTGCTGACAGGGTTGGCGGTATTATTTCAGATATGTCGAAAAATATGCAGGTAATTAATATCACTCACCTGCCTCAAATAGCCAGCAAAGGTGGCCATCATTACCTTGTTTACAAGTTAGAGGAAAAAGCAGCTACACAAACACATATTCGTCTTTTAAATTTTGAGGAGAGGATACTCGAAATAGCCAAAATGCTAAGTGGTCAGGAATTAACCAGTGCAGCGGTTGAAAATGCAAAGGTACTACTTAAGCACCTTGATAATTAACCCGTATTATTATTATCATTGTTTAAAATTATTCTAAATTGTTTTCCCAATCGTTTTATTGGTTATATATTTGCGACCTGAAATCAGATATATTATTCTAACATGGCTAATACAGATTCTATATTAAAAGGGAAAAAGGGAATAATCTTTGGCGCCCTGAATAACAAGTCAATTGCATGGAAAGTTGCAGAAAAGGCTTATGAAGCAGGTGCTGAGTTTACACTGTCTAATGCCCCTGTTGCTCTTCGTTTTGGTGATATTGATAAACTTGCTGAGAAATGCAATAGCCTGGTAATTGCTGCAGATGCAACCATCCTTGAGGATATTGAAAAAGTATTTAAAGAATCAATGGAGTTTTTTGGAGGTAAGGTCGACTTTGTGCTTCATTCAATTGGAATGTCATTGAATGTAAGGAAAGGAAATGTCTATAATGATTTGAATTACAACTATTTTCAAAAAACATTGGAGGTATCGGCATTAAGTTTTCACAAATTGCTCCAGACAGCATTTAGTATGGATGCTGTCAATGAATGGGGTTCGATTGTAGCGCTCTCATATGTCGCAGCACAGAGAACACTTTATGGATATAATGATATGGGAGATGCCAAAGCTTTGCTTGAATCTATTTCCCGCAGTTTTGGTTATATTTACGGACGTGAGAAAAAAGTAAGGGTAAACACCATATCTCAATCCCCAACTCCAACTACAGCCGGAAGCGGAGTTAAGGGATTTGACTCATTGCTTGATTTTACCGAAAGGATGTCACCTCTTGGTAATGCATCTGCTGCTGATTGTGCCGGCTATTGTATTGCGCTTTTCTCAGATCTTACGAGAAAAGTGACAATGCAAAATCTCTTCCACGATGGAGGGTTTTCGAGCATGGGAATGAGCCTGCGCGCCATGACACAGTATGATAAGAGTTTTAAGGATTGCGATTAAAGGCAAAAAATTATATGCCATGGTTCTTGGTATTCTAATTCTGTTTTATTTCCTGTTCCCGGTCTTTATAATCTACCTTACACAAAAGTATCTATTCATTAATAAGATAGGAGCCGTTGCGATTGCTTACGGCATGGGAATGATTATAGGCAGTATTGGAATATTCCCTTCTGTATCAGAGTCATATCGCGAACTTCTGTCAGGTGACTTATTCCTGAAGGCAAATGATGCCCGGGACTTGTTTGAGAGTGGAAAAATAACAATGAATGATCTTCTCAGGAATAAGATAATCATTCTTCAGAATAATATTAATGAAATTTCAGTAGCTATTGCAATCCCTTTGCTGCTGTTTTCTCTCAACCTTGAAAAATGGTTCAGGACTGCTGGCAAAACCTTTCTCTCGGTTGTCCTTGCCTTGTTGTCTGTTATAGTTGTTGTATATGGAGGCTACTTTATTTTCAAAGGAGGAATTGATGAGTTATGGAAGGTGTCCGGAATGCTTATAGGGATATATTCAGGAGGTACACCAAATGTTGCTGCTATAGGTAAAGCTCTTGATGTTGATCCAACCATATTCATTATTACAAATGCTTATGATATAACAATAGGTGCTTTTTGTTTGCTGTTCCTGATAACAATAGCACAGAGGGTTTTTCTTTTTTTTCTGCCTCCTTTTAAGAAAAATATTAATAATAACAGTTCCATTGATATTGAACATGTAACAACTGATATTGAAGACTATAGCGGTATGTTCAGAAAAAATATTTTTCTGCAGATATTATTGGCTTTAGGAATCTCAGTTTTGGTACTGATTGTTTCCATATTGTTAGGTCGAATTCTGCCTGATAAATATGAAGGTGCTGTTATTATTTTATCTATTACTTCATTTGGTTTGATTCTATCATTAGTGCCCGGTATAAACAGGTTAAAAAAAACCTTTCAGGCAGGCATGTACCTCATTATTGTATTTTGTCTGGTAATTGCATCGATGGCAGATCTTACCACATTATTCAGGATAGAATATCTTAATCTCTTCCTTTATGTTTTTCTTGCTGTTTTCGGATCTCTTACGGTGCATCTAATACTGTCAATAATCTTTAAAATAGATGCCGATACTATGATCATTACCTCAACAGCTATGGTCTATTCTCCTCCTTTTGTTCCTGTAATTGCCGGAGCATTAGGAAATAAAGATGTAATTATATCAGGAGTTACAGCAGGTATGCTAGGTTATGTTATAGGAAATTTTCTTGGTGTATTTACAGGTAATTTTTTAAGTAATTTCTAACTAAAACAGATAATTCAATCCAATATATAAACCACTGGTTCCATCTCTTTTATCAAACGCTTTACCAAAGTCACAAGCTACTATAAAATTTTGGTCCATAGCAAATCTTATACCTCCTCCGGCACTGGTATGAAAACTGTCATTTGATTGATCAAAATACATGTTCTTATCATCATCCGGGAAGTTTTCCCAATCTATGTTATCAATTTCCTCATCTTTGTAATTGCCAAATGACCGGCCTGTATCAAGAAATGCATTCAGAGCAATATATAAATTGCGTTTTAAGAGTTTGGTATGCACTATCTTCCATCTGAGCTCAAAATTCCCATATAAAATTGTTTCACCTATAACACGGTTCCTTAATATTCCCCTGAGGGTTTTTCCACCCCCCAGACCTTGAGGCAAGGCTCCCCTGTAAAAGGAAAAGATCATCAGAGGCTGTGCATAAAATGGAGTTTCCCCGGCAAGTGTGGTTTGAAATCCTATTCTTGATGCAAAGGAAAGATCCCTGGGAATAATAGTGAAATATTGTCTGTGAGTGATTGAAAGTTTCAAGTGTCCGTAATTCCCGTTCCCGAGAAAAGAAGGGGCAGCCCTCAGAACTGCTTCAGTCCAGATACCCTTCATTGGATTTGATTCATTGTCACGCGAGTCATACACCAGGCCGGCAGATAAATAATTTGTTTTGCCACCGGTGTTTTCATCAGGATTCAGAATACCCCATTCAACATACTTGTCATAAAGACCTGCTGTGTCAGGAAGTATCTTGTCAGCAGGCTTATTTTTATTTAAACGGTTAATATCAACTGATCCGACTTTTACATTGAAGAGGTTGATTCCGGCATACCACAAGA
>JAUWMO010000047.1 GCA_030613125.1 Bacteroidota bacterium
CTGTTTACCAATTCAGGTACTTCGGTAAAGTATTCATGTGAGTCGTAAACCAATGGAATTTTTTTCAACCTGGAGACAATATAATTTGCCGGTAAAGTATCAAGGTCACTTGCCAGGAGGATATCCGCCTTCCGAAAAAAAAGATAAAGAAATAAACGGAAATTATAAAAAATATAGAAAAAGGGACCTTTATGGAAAAGCATCCGGAATCTATTTACTCTGTACCCGAAGTCCCTGGCAGGAAAACTGTCTGGTAATTTTCTGCCAATAACATAAACATAATATCCCATTTTGTTAAGAGTACCGGCAATACGGATCACTCTCTGGTCAGTCACAACATCACTTGTAACAGAAATAATGATTTTTTTCAATGATTCTGGTTAATTTTAGACCTTTAACTTTGAAGGAACGAAATATCCATAACTTAATACGAATTTAAAAAAAACACCTGAATTTCATAAACAGGATAAGAAAACAATCTATGGAAACCTACAAAAATTATTCGTTAAAAGAGCTTAATTCCTTCAATTTGAATGTAAGAGCGAAAATTTTCAGCATTATCAGAAGTATTAAAGATGTGAGGGAACTTCTTACCATGGACTGTTTTCAAGATAACCGGCACTTGATACTTGGGGAAGGTAACAATATTTTGTTCACGAAAAATTTTGACGGACTTATTATAAGGCCAGGCATCATGGATTTTAAGGTTATTAAAGAAACAGCTGGCTATGTGACCATAAAAGCAGGTGCCGGCAATAATTGGAATGCATTCGTAGCCATCTGTATGGCACGGCAATATTGGGGACTGGAGAACCTTTCATTAATACCGGGGTCTGTTGGATCTGCCCCAATTCAGAATATTGGAGCTTATGGTGTTGAAGCAAAAGATACAATAGAGCTGGTTGAAGGGATTGACATCAGCACTGGAGAACTATTGCGCTTAAGCAACAATGAATGCGAATTTGGATACCGGAGTAGCATTTTTAAAACATCCCTGAAGGACAAGATTATGGTTACATCTGTTCATTTCAAATTGAGCAAATACCCAAATCCCAAACTTGAGTATGGTCCGTTAAAAGAAAGATTCAAGGATAATCCATCTCCCGATATTTTCAGTATTTCAACTTTCATTATCGAAACACGAATGAGCAAATTACCGAATCCTGACAAGCTGGGAAATGCAGGAAGTTTTTTTAAAAACCCGGTAATTCCCCTGGAAGAATTCAGAGGTCAGGAGGATCTTCACCCCGGAATGCCACATTATCCCGCAGGTGATGGCCTTGAAAAAATCCCTGCCGGATGGTTAATTGAACAGTGTGGCTGGAAGGGTAAACGGTTGGGAAATGTGGGTGTATATCCTGAACACGCCCTTGTTATCGTAAACTATGGCAATGCTACCGGCAGGGAGGTGTTTGAATTCTCTGAAAAAATCAGACATTCAGTAAAAGAAAAATTTGGCATCCGGTTGGAAAGGGAAGTTGTTGTGGTTTGAGAACTGAAAAACAATATTTCAACCACGCATTATTGTATCATACCCCTCTCTGAGAATTTCAATTACTTTCTTTTCATTTTCGGCTTCTGCATATGTTCTGAGTATAGGTTCAGTTCCTGAAGGCCTGATCATGTACCATTCGTTTTCGTTAAAATAATATTTCCAGCCGTCGAGATCCTCAACCATTTGAACTTTAAACTTTCCAAAACTATTGTATTCTTTCTCACGGCATTTCCTGACAATTTTCGTCTTTAGCTCACTGGTAACTTTTAAGTCCTGTCTCTGATAAGCAAATCTTCCGGTAATATCATAAACTTCTTCAACAAGATCTCTAAGAGATTTCCCGGTTTCAGCCATAAATTGTATAATGGTTAGCCCCATCCAAATCCCATCTCTTTCAGGGATATTACCTGTAACAGATATGCCACCTGATTCTTCACCACCTACCAATACTTTCTCTTTAACCATAACTTCCGCAATTTGCTTAAATCCAATCTTAACCCTCTGAACGGGTAGTCCGTAATGAGCTGCCAGCTTTTCAACCTTAACTGTTGAGGAAAATCCTGTTACAATTTTACCACTAAGTTTTTTATAACCGGCCAGATAATGAATTAATAGCAGCATAATATGATGTGAATCAATATAGTTACCCTCCTTATCGTACATTGCAATCCGGTCAGCATCGCCGTCCACTGCAAGCCCTGCATCAACTTTCCATAATTTTATAATTCTTTCAGAGAACTCAATAAGGTTTTGCTGAACAGGTTCTGGTGGTATGCCGTTAAAAAAAGGATCTTTAGTACAATGAAGACACTTTATATTGGGCAGAATTTTTTTTATCACCTTTTGTCCCGAACCATACATTGCATCAAAGGCAAATTTCAGCCCTGATTTTTTTATCAATACCAGATCAAAGTTTCTTTTGATATTTTCCAGATACATTGCTTCAAGATCAACATATTCTATAAGATTTTGATCTATCAGGTCTTCCCACTTAATAGTATCAAGACTGATATCATTTGATTCATGGATCAGTGCTTCAATATCTTTCAGTTCAGTCTCAAACAGGGAGCCACCGTATGAACCCTTTATCTTTATACCGTTGTATTCCGGAGGATTATGACTGGCAGTTATAAAAACTCCTAGGCTTGCATGCAATCTGGCCACACCATATGATACCATTGGAGTACTAACAAAATCAGGAACCAGGAAGACCTTAATCTCTTTAAGGGCTAAAACTTTTGTCACCGTTTCAGCAAACATTTCACCTCCGAATCTGCAATCGTATCCAACAACCACGGAAGGATCAGGTTTGTTTATTAAAAGCCACCTGGCAATGGCTGAAGAAACTCTTGCCACATTCTCAACAGTAAACCCTTTTGCAATGATAGCTCTCCATCCATCAGTACCAAATTTTATCTTTTCCATCTCTTTTTGGCTTCAAAAATTCTATTTCCAAGATATGAAATTCGAAACTTCTTTTAATGTCTTTTTAATAAATATTTTATTAACAATTTACTTTCAATTGCAATGATTTGAAGTTTAGCATCTTA
Source organism: Bacteroidota bacterium (assembly GCA_030613125.1). Lineage (GTDB taxonomy): Bacteria > Bacteroidota > Bacteroidia > Bacteroidales > VadinHA17 > JAUWMO01. Next base: position 3,046 of record JAUWMO010000047.1, read on the forward strand.
TTATTTATAAATTTTTCTTCTATTTAATGCATTACGATATTTTATCGCATTACGATTATGCCCTTTCAGGGTCTTAGCAAAGTTATGGTAGCCTGAAAAATCTTCCCTGGCACAGAAATACAGGTAGTCATTTCTGTCAGGATTAAGTACTGCATCAATTGCAGCAATTGAGGGGATTGATATCGGACCGGGTGGTAAGCCGTAATATTTGTATGTATTGTAGGGAGAATTAATTTTCAGATCTTTTTTAAGGATCCGTTTCATTTCAAAATCCCCCTTGGCAAACCTGACTGTTGGATCAGCCTGGAGCCGGTATCCTTTTTTCAGTCTGTTAAGAAAGACTCCGGCGATTTTTGGTAATTCATCATCCCGATAAGTTTCTTCGTCTATTATTGAAGCAAGGGTGCTCACTTCATTCTTATTCAAACCAACCGATTCAGCTTTACTTTCCCTCGCACCTGACCAGAAAATTTCATACTCTTTTAGCATACGTTTAAAAAACTCATCGGGCGAAGTATTCCAAAAAGATTCATAGGTATTGGGAATGAAAAGTCCCGGAATTGTAAGCGAGTCCCAACCGTATTCAGAAAGCAGAACCTGATTATTCAAGAGGTCGACAATACTAACAGAATCTGTCTCAATTTGCTTGCTGACCAATCCTGCCAACTGGGCAGTTGTGCGTATGTTATGAAAAGTAACTTTAACAGGTGCCTGTTTTCCAGAACGGATCATGTTTACAAGATCATTCCTGTTCATTTCCATATTTAGTAAATATCGGCCCGGATTGATATGTTTTTCAAGGTTTTTCTTCTTTGCAAGCCATAAAAAACCAATTGAATCACTTATGATTTTGTTTTTAAACAAAGTATCAGCCAACTGGTCCATATTCATTCCTGTATGCACATATAAATAATACAATTCTGACTTACCTGGAATGTTGATAGGGGTGTAAACTTTCCTATATATTAAATATCCCTGATAACCTGCAAACAGTATAATGAATAGAATAATAAATAATAACAGTTTTGTAAAAGATACTTTATTTCTCATTTATTCGCCTGTTATCATTATTTTCTTAATCTTTCCGGGCCTGCATGAACAACACTCTCGGGCACTCCATCAACATAAAGTTTAAAATTCTCGATATAGCGTGCTGCAAGTGCATCATATTTCATCCAGTACTCATCCTTATTTCCCCAGGCGTTTGATGGATCTATTACTTCATCCGGGACGTCAGGGCAGGACAAAGGAACTTCAAATCCGAATAATTCATCTTTTCTGAATTTCAACTTATCCAGTTTCCCATCGAGAGCAGCATTTAACATGTTTCGGGTATGACGTATACTGATTCTCTTACCAACGCCAAACTTACCTCCAACCCATCCGGTATTAACCAACCAAACTTTCGCTCCGGTTTTTTCAACCTTGTTACGCAACAGATCTGCATAAAAAAATGGATGATGGACCATGAAAGGTGCACCAAAGCAGGCACTGAAAGTAATCTCAGGTTCAATCCCCAAACCTAATTCAGTTCCTGCAATTTTAGAAGTATAACCACTTATAAAATGATAAATTGCCTGATTCATGTCAAGCCTTGCTATAGGAGGCAGTACTCCCTGGGCGTCAGCAGTAAGGAATATCACATTTTTCGGATGTGCATCTACCATTTTCTCCGGAACTGAATTTGGAATAAAATCCAAAGGATATGATGCCCTGGTATTTTCAGTAAGTTCTTCATCGTCAAGATCTATTTTCCTTGTTGCCTGATCAAAAATCACATTTTCAAGTATTGTTCCATATTTTCTTGTACAATTATATATCTCCGGCTCATTTTCAGATGACAAACGGATTACTTTTGCATAACAACCGGCCTCAAAATTAAATATCCCATGATCACTCCAACCATGTTCATCGTCACCAATTAATCTTCTTTTAGGATCAGCCGAAAGTGTAGTTTTCCCTGTTCCGCTAAGCCCGAAAAACAGAGCTACATCACCCTCATTTCCTACATTAGCTGAACAATGCATAGCCATTACATCCTGTAATGGTTTAAGGTAGTTCATTATTGTAAAGGCTGTTTTTTTAATCTCACCGGCATAACTGGAGTTAGCGACAATAGCAATTCTTTTTGAGAAGTCAATAATAATGGCTGTATTACTAAGTGTTCCATCAATTCTGGGATCAACCTTAAATGAAGGTGAAACAATTAAAGTGAACTCAGGAACAAACTTATTTAACTCATCTTTATTGGAAATTGTATGAAACATATTTCTGGCAAACAAACTCTGCCAGGCTTTGTCTGTTATTATTCTGAAAGGGACCCTGTACCTGGGATCAGCCCCTGCATAAACATCCTGAACAAAGAGCTCCTCACCCTGAAAAAATGCCTGCAACCTTGACAATATTCCGTTAAACTTTTCAGGACTCATAGGCCTGTTGTACTCACCCCAGTCAATTTTATTTTCTGTTGAAGGTTCACGCACGAAATATTTATCATTGGCAGCCCTGGCTGTCCACTTCCCGGTTCTGACAAGGAATGGTCCTCCATATACCATTTTCCCTTCACCCCGAAATACAGCTTCCTCGTATAAAGCCGATTCCGGAATATTCCAAAAAACCTGATCAAGATAAACCAGACCATGATTTTCAAGACCATAAACACTAGCCAGATCCCCGGCATGTTTTAAAGCCGGTGTTTCGAATTTTAAATACTTTGTCATAACCAATCCCTTACAAGTTTTCTTTCACCAATAAATAATTCATTCGGGGAATTAGGATCCAATGCCCATTTTATTCGCTCAATCCCCTCTATAATATCCTTAATTGTTCCGCAGGTAGACAGTCTAAGGTAGCCATCAAGTCCGAATTCAAATCCGGGCATCGTAAGAACTCTCACCTTATCTAGCAGTAATTTTGACAGCCTTGAGGAATCTTTATCGTAAACACTAAAATCTACAAACACATAAAAGGCACCATCAGGTTTTGTTGCTTTTACTCCCTCAAAGGCTCTCAACCTGTCCAGCATCACATTCCGGTTGTTTTCGAGAGTTAATCGTAAACTTTCAACACCTGACTGAACGCCGGTAATAGCGCCGATAGCAGCTTTCTGCAATAATACTGCAGGCCCTGCGGTTTGATGTCCCTGGATATTTGACATTACCGCTATCAACTTCTTATTTGCTACAGCCCATCCAATCCTGAACCCTGTCATGGCATACTGTTTCGATACTCCGTTAACAACTATCAACTTTGAATTCTCATTCAACTCTTTTGTATACTTAAAACAATTTACCCTTTTCTTACCATCAAACAATAACCTGTGGTAAATATCATCCATAATTAAATAGAGTCCCTCCTTTTCACAGAATTGAACAACATCAGATATAAACTGTTCTGAATACATTACACCTGTGGGATTGTTTGGTGTATTCAGAATAATTGCTTTAGTATATGAAGTTACATTTTGTAAAATATCCTGCATCCTTGGATGAAAAGTGCCGTCTTCAGGATGTACAGGTACAGGTATTGCACCACAAAGTTTTACCATTTCCGTATAACTTACCCAATATGGTGCCGGAAATATAACTTCATCCTGTGGATCCAGAATGGTCTGTAAAGCAACCATTATGGCCTGCTTAACACCGCTGGATGCAATCACATTCTCAGGTTCCACTTTTCTGTCATAATACTCTTCCATATACCTGATTATGGCCTGTTTCATTTCAATAGTCCCGTCAACGGGAGTGTATCTGATTACGCCAGAGTTTAGTATACCAGTAAGATTAGTAATTGCATCTATAGGAGTTTTACTTTGAGGTTCACCACAACCTAAATGAATCAGAGGTTCACCTTTTGCTTTCATGATGGCTGCTGTTTCATTTAACAACAAGGTGGCTGAAACCCCAATCGATTTTCCAATCAGGCTTATACTCATTTCTTTAATATCTAAGGTTATTTTATAACTTTATCCAAAATTAATATATTAACTGTGTACTGGAATACTAAATTTACAAAAATTTCCGTGCATTCTGAAAAATAATTAATATTTTACAACATATATTCACACGAATAAATCTACTAAAAGAATTAACAAAAATGGAAGTCCTTGAGATTTTAAAATATACTATTCCGGCATTAATAGTTTTTCTTACTTCATATTTTGTCTTACGTGAAATGATAAAAAGGGAGCAGGAACGGGAAAAATTTGAGATTATTTTACAAAATCAAAAAACCACAATTCCTATCAAACTTCAATCATACGAACGTCTGACATTATTCCTTGAAAGGATTACACCCGATTCCCTTATCATAAGGTCAAATAAACCTGGAATGACATCAGGCCAGTTACATCTGGAAATGCTAAAAACTATCAGGGCTGAATACGAGCATAACATGTCACAACAGATCTATGTCAGCTCAAAAGCATGGGAGGTTATTAAAAATGCCCGCTCAGGCGTAATTAAACTGATTAATACCTCTGCTGATAAAATTAAACCTGGTGAGCCTTCGGTGAAACTTAGCACTTTCATCCTTGAGCGTACTATGGAGGTGGAAAAGCATCCAACTCAGGTGGCAATTGATTTTCTTAAATCAGAACTTACCCAGATTATGTAGGGACATTCGCTAAAGAGGAACATTCACTTAAAAAAAAAAATAATAATAACAAATTACTAAGAAATGTTACACTCCCACACTCGAATCCTGGTACATCTGATATAGGCAACATAAAACCGGAAAAGGATTCTTTCCAAAGAAACAGGCATGAAATTATTCAAGTTTCTGGATGACTGAAAAGCCTGCTAAAAGCAGGCTACATTTCTTCATTATATGAAATATTCTGATGCACCAGGTTAAAACCTGGTGTTAACCGGATTCAAGTTTGGAATAAGACATCCGGATACGAGGCTGTCTCAAAAGTCTCTATGGCTCTTTTGCCGAAGGCTCCAACGGTCCATAAAAAAATTTACCCCGTTGGAATAATTATCCTACGGGGTAAACTCCGAAATTGTACGTTTTTGACATCTTTCGAGATTTTTCTATGAATATCTATCAGTAATATACACTGATTATTAACAACTTATGTTATTGACGAAGGTCTCTGATGAGACAGTCCTTTTTTGCACTTTATACTTCCTTATATCAAGTCAATACTCCTCTTTACGAATTTTGTCAGGTTTTCACCTTTCAACATATTGTTTGAAAGCAGCGCAAGATCTGTAAGCTGGCAAACTAAATCGTTTTCCCTGCCATATTTATCAAGCATATCTGTTTTCTTAGCATTTAGTTTGTTGATCTTTTTCTCAAAATCCTCCAATTTATCCTTCTCTTCCTGTTTGATATCTTCATCTTTCTTGCCTTCATGGGTCTTCAGTAATTCCGATTTATGTTTTTCCAGTGAATCTGTCTTTTCGTTAAATCCTTTCAAATCTTTCCCTAACTTTTTGTCCAGATCCTCCAATACTTTGGATATTAAAGGATGGTTACTGTTTACAACGAGTTTGAACCTGTCGGGTAAGTTTCCATAGAAACTCATTCCTCCGCCACCCAATGCTGACATGTCTTTCATCCTCCTGGTAAACTCTGACTGAGTGACCAGCATCGGACTTTCATTTTCACTCATGCTTTCAAAAACAACATCAAAACTTTCTTTTGCAGTCAACGGACCAGTCAATACACTTTTAAGAAAGTTTTGCTGGCCGGATGTTAATTTTGATTCCTGCTCATCTTCCTTCATAACGAGTTTATCAACTACCTCGGAATCAACCCTCACAAACCTGGAATCCTTAAATTTTTGTTCAAGGTGACTTAGAAAATGTGTATCCAGATGTCCATCCATTAATAATACGTCATACCCCTTGGACTTTGCTGCTTCAATAAATGAATATTGTTCATCCTTATTAGTGGCATATAAATATACAAGGGTTTTATTCTTGTCTGTTTGATTATCCTTGATCAGTTTTTCGTATTCTTCAAAAGTAAAATACTTGTCATCAGTGTTTTTTAATAGTGCAAATTTTTCAGCCCTGTCATAAAATTTCTCTTCGGAGATCATGCCATACTCAATGAACAACTTCAGATCGTCCCACTTATTTTCAAATTTTTTACGGTCCTTTTTAAAGATGTCATTCAATCTGTCGGCGACTTTCTTATTAATGTGGCTCGATATTTTCTTTACATTACTGTCATTCTGTAAAAAACTTCTTGATATGTTTAAGGGTATATCTGGTGAATCCAAAACGCCGTGTAAAAGTGTCAGGAATTCCGGCATTATTCCTTCAACCGAATCGGTTACATATACCTGGTTACTGAATAGCTGAATTTTATTTTTCTGGACCTCAATCTGGTTTGTAATCCTCGGGAAATATAAAATCCCTGTGAGGTTAAAAGGATAATCCACATTCAGATGAATGTAAAACAGCGGGTCTTCCTGTAGTGGATAAAGATCTTTGTAAAATTCAAGATAGTCTTCATCTTTTAATTCCGCCGGTTTTCTTGTCCAGGCAGGCTTGATAATGTTAATAATATTATCCTTTCCTGTTTCAACTTCTTTTCCGTCTTTCCATTCCTTCTCTTTCCCAAAGGCAATAGGAATAGGTAAGTACCTTGAATACTTACGAAGCAGTTCATTAATTCTTGATTCTTCAAGAAATTCTTTTGAATCTTTATCAATATGCAGTATTACATCGGTACCAATATTTTCCTTTTTGATTTCCTCAAGAATATATTCCGGACTCCCATCGCAACTCCATTTCACCGGTTTCGTTTTGCTTTTATATGACCGGCTATGGATTTCCACTTTATCGGAGACCATAAAAGCGGAATAGAAGCCTAAACCAAAATGGCCAATAAGTGCATTAGCTTTATCCTTATACTTCTCAAGGAATTCCTCAGCACTTGAGAAAGCAATCTGGTTAATGTACTGCTTGATCTCATCACCAGTCATACCAACACCATTATCTGAAAAGGTCAGGGTCTTTTTCTTTTTATCCAGTTTCACCCTGATGATCGGATCTTTGATCTCGCCTTTGAAATCCCCGACTGACTGTAATGTTTTTAGCTTCTGTGTGGCATCAATGGAATTGGAGATCATTTCACGGAGAAATATCTCATGGTCAGAGTATAAAAACTTTTTAATAATGGGGAAAATATTCTCGGTTGTAACATTAATTTTTCCTTTTTGCATCTTGCTTTATTTTTTGTGGTTAAACATAATTGAATTTTCAAGTGGGCTGATTCAAAGCATATGCCAATTAAAAAAAACTGACAAATAGTCACAAAATAGAAGTTACTATGTTTAACCCTTCACAAGAGGATGTTTCATAAAAAGAAAACCATGTTAGAAATATTGTGGTAAGAGGAAGTACGAAATAGCGGCAAACAAAAGAGAGGCTAAAATAAATAACAGAAATACAATTATGAGAAGTCTGGATGCCAGGTATTTTCTTTCCAGATTTTCACCACTGATTACACCCATTATATAATTTGTTAATATGAGCATTGTATTTTCATTATTCTGAATAATGGTAAATGATGCAGGAATTTTTATTTTTCGCATACCTTCTCCCTCCTTCTGTGTAGAAACTAAAAGTATGTTCATTCCCGGATCTAGTTCTTTTAATGTTTCAACAAATTTTTTAATATGCTTTTCACCGTCCGCTGATTCATTAATATGGGTGTCAACATAAATAGTGATCCGGGTCTGATTTCTTGATAACGATAGTTCTTTAAACTCAGTAAGGAAAGCCTCAGCAGATGAAAAGTGTTTTAAAGAATATTTTAAATAATTTCTAAACCTGTCATCCATTTCATCGGTTAGAATACGATGACAATCCACTAAATAGATATAACTGACTTTTCTTTTTATTTTCATTTTTACAACAAAAACCTGTCTGATCCATCTAATAATTTTCATATATATAATGCCCAATTTGAGTATTTATATCTGATTAATCAACTTTACCCTAAAGAATCCAGGGCATTTAATAATACCTTACATGCTTTTTCTATCTCATTCTCAGATATTATAAGGGGTGGGGCAATCCTTATTGAAGACGGTCTGAACAGGAACCAATCAACCACAACCCCATTCCTTATAGCTTCACTCATTACCTTCTTTGCCTGATTGGAGTTCTCGAGGTCCATAGCCATAAAAAGCCCTTTTCCACGAAGCTCTTTTATCCTGTCATGAGAAAGAAGTCTGCGGAATAGTGCCTCTTTCTCTGCAACAGTTTCAATAATTTTTTCATCAAGCAAGGCTTTTAATGATGCCAGGGCAGCAGCACTTGATACCGGATGACCTCCAAAAGTAGTAATATGCCCTAGTACAGGGTCGTTCTTAAAGACTGACATAATCTTTTTTGAGGATACAAAAGCACCAATGGGCATACCTCCTCCCATCGCTTTTGCAAACGTGATAATATCAGGGACAACTCCGTATTGCTGAAAAGCAAACAGTGATCCGGTGCGGCCAAAGCCTGTCTGAATCTCATCAAAAATCAGTAATGCCCCTGTTTCAGTGCATACCTTCCGTATCCTTTTCAGGTAATCATGCCCGGGTAAAATAATACCACCTTCACCCTGAATTGGTTCTATCAGCACACATGCAGTTTTGTCAGAAATTTTCTCAGTATCCCGGAAGCTATTAAACTCAAGAAATTTGACCCCGGGAACCAATGGCCTGAATGAATTCTTGAATTCTTCATTCCCCATAACACTCAATGCACCATGGGTACTTCCATGATAAGCATTATTAAAGGCAATGATCTCACTTCTGCCAGTATACCTTTTGGCAAGTTTCAGAGCTCCTTCAATTGCCTCGCTTCCGGAATTTACCAGATAGACGTTATTGAGAGAGTCAGGTAAAACATCAGCTAATAATGAAGTAAGCTTAACCTGCGGTGACTGAATATACTCACCATACACCATTAAGTGCAGATATTTATCAAGTTGCTCATGAACAGCATCTAACACTTTTGGGTGACAATGTCCGAGATTACTAACAGAAATTCCAGATATCAGATCGATATATTTTTTTCCATCCCGGGAAAACAGATAAACTCCCTCTGCCCGTTCAATATCGAGCATAATTGGAGAATCGGAGGTCTGGGCCAGATGTTCAATGAATAACTGACGTTCGGAAACCATTCAAAAATCTTGAGAAAAAAATTAAACAGCAGATTACTACTTTACCATTAAATTAATATCCTTCATCAGGTTATCTTTATACGACTTTCCTATAGGAAGACCCTTAACCTGCCCACCATGCAATATTTCTACAGTATTATCCCTGATAACAGAAATGTTTTTTGTATTGACAATGAAGGATCTGTGTATCCTGGTAAATGCCGGACGTGGTAATTTTTTCTCAATAGCCTTCATTGTAAAATGTATAGTAAATTTTTCATTTTTCGTAATCAGGGTCACATAATTTTCAAGAGCTTCTACCCATAATATATCACTAAACCTCATCTTAACAAGCTTGGAACCTTTTTTAATAAAAATTTCATCTTTCTCATTTAAATCAATATGCGTAAGGGCATGTCGCTTTTTTGCTTTTGTTATTGCTTTGTAAAATCGTGAATACGAAAGTGGTTTCAGCAGGTAATCGGTTACATCAAAATCAAAAGCAGTAATTGCATATTGTTCCCCTGAAGAAAAAATAATCACCTGTGGAAGGTTTTTCAGGCTGTTAAGGAAATCAATCCCGTTCATCTCCGGCATTTCAATATCCAGAAATATCAGCTCAATATCGTTATCTTCTTTCGAAAGAGAGTTTATAGCCTCAACAGCATTAGGATATGATGCTTTAAGTACCATGTCGTCTGTCCTGTCGATGAACTCCTCCAGAACAATTCTGGATAGCTTATCATCATCTACAATTATGCAATTCATTCTCTTTGATTTTTGTTTATTTATCTACTAGAAAGTTACATTCGTCACAAAAATTTATTTATTAGTCAAAATTATTAATTTCTGTTCAAATTAAAAAAAAATCGGCCACAAAGTAATGGAATTTTATCTGTTATTCAGGATTGATTCCTTTTATAGTATTCCTGTTCAATCTGTTCTGCATGTTTTACGGTTTGCATAAGCCATTGTTTCAAAATCAGCTTTTTTTCATTTTCATTTAGCTGCCAGTTTATATCCTTTACTCTTAGGTCTGTGGATAATTTTTGAAGTAAAATAGCTGCTGAAACTGATATATTCAGGCTTTCCGAAAAGCCATACATCGGAATATACAAATATTCATCCGAGTTTTCAATCGCCGTTTTGGATAATCCTTCAAGTTCCGTACCAAAAGCAAGAGCAACTTTTCCTTTCTTAAGGTCAAATGTCTCAATACTAACTGATTTCTTATGTGGAGTGGTGGCTACAATCCTGTAACCCATTGATTTAAGTTCATCAAATGCAGCAAGTGTATTTTCTTTATTTTTATTGTACTTAAAAATATTCAGCCATTTTTGTGAGCCAAGTGCAACATCAGGATTAATATTGTATTGATTCCTGTTTTCAATAACATGCACATCCTGGATGCCAAAACAATCACAGCTTCTCAATACAGCACTTGCATTTTGCGACTGGTAAATATCCTCCAGGACTACAGTTATGTAACGAGTCCTTTCTGTTAATAACTTCCCGAACAAGTTTAATCTTTTTTCGGAAATAAAGCCTGAAATGTATTCAATAAAGGCTGAATCCATTTTTCATATTTAAAACGGGGAAAAAATTTAATAAAAAAGGGAGTACAATATGCACTCCCCTGTCCAAGCACTAAATTCAGTTACTGAACACTTTTCGCAAGATCGCTACCAGCCTTGAACTTAACAACTTTTTTAGCCTTGATCGTAATAGGAGCACCTGTTTGTGGGTTACGTCCGGTTCTTGCATTTCTTTTTGAAACGCTAAATGAGCCAAATCCCACGAGAGCAACACGATCTCCTTTCTTAAGAGCACCGGTTGTAGCACCTACAAATGCATCAAGAGCTCTTTTAGCATCGGCTTTAGACAATTTAGCCTGGCCGGCAATCTGATCAATTAATTCAGCTTTGTTCATAATAATACAACTTTTTGGGGTTAGTAAATAATTATTAATACTTGGTCAAACCTCTACAAATATAGGCTATTTAAGATGTTTAGCAAATTTCGTTTTAAAAAAAACAATAAAAAGCAATAATTTTTTTACTGTTTATCGCATATTCTATTGTTTTCAACTTGTACAGTCCTTATTATCAATTACATACGTATATATTTTTTTTAGGAAATAATTTTCAACAATTTGATGAATATTTGTTAAAAAGCCTGTAAAATAAGGGGGAAAGCACTATTTAAGGTTATTTTTTCAAAATTTAAATACTGAATTGTTCACCTTTTGGATGATCAAACACAAAAAAAGCTTAAAAATCTGATAAATTAGTGAAAACTGTTGATATTTACATAAAAGATTACATACTTAATTATTTTCAGATATTCTATATACCTGTTTATTATTTTATTATAACTTTATTACTACGTAGTTAATTACGTAGTTAACTACGTAGTTCAATCGCTCTGTTCTATATTACGTATCTTAAGGAAAAAGTATTTCTTTATTTAACTTTTTATCCTCAGGCCGGACTGGCCTTTACTTTTTCAATCCCTGCCCGAATAAGTCAGGCGGGCCTGCCCTAATAAGTCAGGCGGGGATAAAAAGTAAACAAACCCGCCCGAACGTGCCGTCCGGTACGGGCGGGAATCTTGTCAACGTCTATCTTCATGAGCGACAGCGAGTAAAACAATGATTCTACCCACTTCCAAACTATATAAGCTTTATA
>JAUWMO010000131.1 GCA_030613125.1 Bacteroidota bacterium
TTTTACATGAGTTAAGACATGTGGTGCAAATTGATAAACTCAACCAGGGATTTACAAAAGTTCTTTCGTATATAATTGGTGAGCAGGGTGTTGGTGGAGTCTCTGTAATGCTCCCCATGTGGTTCCTGGAGGGCGATGCAGTTGCCACAGAAACAAGTTTATCTCATACAGGAAGAGGTCGGCTTCCCTCATTTGAGATGGGATTGCGGGCTTTGTCTCTTGAGCAGGGAAAAGTTTTTAAATACGATAAAGCTTTTTTCGGATCATTTAAAGATTATTCTCCTGATTATTACCAGTTTGGATACCAACTTATTTCTCATAGCAGGACTTTATTTGGCACAGAAATCTGGCAAAATGCCCTTAACAAAACCGGTAAAAGATCCTACACCCTGAACCCGGTAAATTTCAGCCTGAGAAAGCAGGAAAAGCTTACTAAAAAAATGCTCTACGAACTGACTTTTAAGGACCTACAGGCAAAATGGATGGAGCAGGACCGGAAAACCAGGAAATCATCATTTGATACTATTAGTCAGAATAAATTAAAACATTATACAAGTTACCGTTTCCCACAATATCTGGATGACAGCACTTTGCTGGTTCAAAAGTCAGGAATGGACCAGATAAGGCAGTTGGTTTCCATAAATTTAGAAGGAGATGAAGAAATTGTATTTACACCCGGATTTTATTACCCTGTTCGTTTTTCTGCTACAAAGAATTTTGTAGTATGGGCAGAAACCTATGACGACAGCCGTTGGGAAAACCGAAGTTATTCGATCATAAAAAAACTTGATCTCAGAAACAAAACTGAAACAACCCTTACCAGGAGAAGCCGGTACTTTGCTCCGGATATTTCCCCGGATGAAACAAGAATTGCCGCCATTGATATCAATATCAGTAACCAATGCTCCGTCGCTATTCTTGACGTACAAACCGGAAGCCTTATTCAAAAACACAGCATACCCGGTAATAATTCACTCCATATGCCTAAATGGGTAGATGAACAAACAATACTTGTGATTGTTATTAATGATGACGGGAAAAGTATCAGAAGAGTAAATCTTGAAACCGGTGAGTGGGAAACATTACTAATAGCTGGTTACGATGACATACTTAATGCCATTTCCTACAAAGAATATATACTTTACCATGCAACCTATTCGGGAATTGACAATATTTATGCCCTGAACACTAAAACAGGGGAAAAATACCAGGTAACCTCTTCCAGATTTGGTGTTTTTGATGTTTGTCTGGCTCCTTCTAAGGATAAAATTGCCATTTCCGATTATTCATCCAATGGGTATAAACTTGCTGAACTTTCATTAAAACCGGAAGAGTGGATTCCATTGGAAGATGTAAGTAATTATTCTGTAAAAGCATATAACCAGTTGTCAAAGCAGGAAAAAGGAGTTTTGGAAACAAAAAAAATTCCCAGGACTAAATATGAAGAAAAGCCTTTCAGAAAATGGAAAAACCTGTTCGGATTTCATAGCTGGATGCCTTTCTATTTTGATTACAACAATTTTACACTGGATGAAGCTCCTGTTTCACTGGGAGCAACCCTTTTGTCACAAAATAAGCTAAGTACAGCAGTAACTTCCCTGGGCTACTATTACAAAAATCAGGAGCATCATTTTGTAACCAGATTTACCTATAAGGGCTGGTATCCGGTTATCGATCTTTTCTGGGATTACGGAGGGGAACCTCATGTTATTGCAGACACATCACAATCAGCTGAGCCTTTTAGGTATTCCGGAAAAAAATCTGATTTTAATGCCAATGTTTATATTCCCCTAAACCTTACCCGCAACAGGTTTATTCGCGGTTTATACCCTGAAATATCAAGCCGGTATTCTAACAGCTATATTTATAATTACGAGACTAAAAGCTATGACAGGGGTCGTCTTTTCTTAAATTACCGGCTCTATTTTTACAACTATTTAAAATTAGCAGTGAAAGATATTAAGCCGAGACTTGGCCTGGTAGTTGATATTAATTATTCTCATACGCCGTTAAACTCAGACACCTATGGGTCCACTGTTTCTATTCTTGCCGGAATGTATGTTCCCGGATTTTTCAATCATCACAGCATTTACCTTCGTGGAGGAATTGAGAGGCAACAAACAGCCAGGTATTTATATGGTAACCGGTTAAGCTTCCCGCGCGGTTATACAAACCGTATTTCTGAAAAATTAAATACTCTCCGAGCAGATTATTATCTTCCTCTTTTTTATCCTGAGTTTCATATAGGAGGACTTTTATATGTTCCCAGGTTTCATGCTAATGCCTTTTATGACTATGCAAAGGGAGAAGGAAATTATTATTACAATGGAAGTAATTGGGAATTTGATCCGGATACCCGGAAAATGTCCAGCTTTGGGGGACAAATTACCATGGATTTTTATGCTTTGCGTTTCCCCTTTCCCTTCAATATAGGCATTCAATATTCATATCTGCCCTTACACCAGGAATCTGTATTTGATTATTCATTTGGGATAGATTTTTTCGGTTTCAGGGTAAATCAGGAAAAGAAAAGATTCTAAATATTTGTCTGGTTATTTTGCTTTCGAATCCGCTGATTTCCGGTACTTTTTTTCATTTATGTACGCAAATAGTATTATCAGGAATAAGGTAAATAAGGTATAATATACAAATTTAGGTATCGGTACTGCATCTCCAGCTGCATAAGAATGTAAACCTGCGAGATAATAATTCACACCAAAATATGTCATCAGAACTGAAAAGAACCCGATAACTGATGCAAGATTAAAAGCAAAATAACCCTTTAAGCCAGGAATCAGCCTCATATGTATAATTAAAATAAACACTAACATAGTTATTAGTGCCCATGTTTCTTTGGGATCCCATCCCCAGTATCTTCCCCAGGATTCATTTGCCCATACAGCTCCCAGAAAAGTACCTATCGATATAAAATATACTCCTAATATCAATGACATTTCATTGATCTCAGATAAACTCTTAATATGTTCCTGGATTCTAAATTGGTTTTTCCTGGTTTTCATAATATATAAAACAAGATTAAGTAAACCCAAGATCATCCCTACGCCAAGAAATCCATAACTGGCAGTAATTACAGATACATGTATAGTCAGCCAATAAGATTTTAGGACCGGGACAAGATTTGTAATTTCAGGGTTCATCCAGCTCATATGAGCAACAAATAAGGTCAGAGCGGAAAGAATAGCAGCAGCAACCAGTGCAAATGGTGATTTCTTTGCAAATAATAATCCTGCCAGCATAGTTGCCCAGGCAATATAGATCATAGATTCATAACCATTGCTCCATGGAGCATGACCTGAAATGTACCATCTCACTGCTAATCCAAATGTATGTCCGATAAAAACTAATATAAGAAGTAAGATAATCACTTTAATAAATTTTTCTGCTCCAATATTCTTGTTAAGGATCTTAACAAAAAGAACTATAAGAAAAACAAATCCGATTACTCCATAATATTTGCTAAGATTATCAAAGATGCTATACTTATTATAAGAAATTTCAAGGGATATTTTGGAATCATCCGGAATTAAATTTCCAGCGCTCAGTTTCTGGTATTTTTTAATCCCTTTTATGATTTCAGTAGCATTACCCTGTCTGCCTTCATTAACAGCAGCAATATACATATCAAGTATTCCGCTCACAAATAATGAATCATCTTCAGGGACATGAATAGCGGCATCAACCGGTGAATACCAGGTATTATTTGGATCATTTTTTGCAGGGAATATTTTTAATAGGGTGCCTGAATATACCAGACCACATATATTAACTCTTTCATCCATTTTTATCACCTCCTGGTCAAATTTGGTCCTTAATGCAGGACGCTTTTGATATGCCTCCTGCACATAGGAAAAAAGTTTATAGGAGTTGTGTGCATTGGGATTAAAAAAGTCAAGAAACGAAGCATACTTTTCATCAATATCCATTATCTCAAGTATCTGATTGTTTGAAATTTTGAACATTGAGACTTTTTGCCAGGATTCAGGATAAAAATACATGCTCATAACCACCTGAACCGGATCAAAGCTTTCGAATTTTTCCTTCTTGGTAACCTTTCTGACAATGTCGTAGGCAAGTGATTGCATTGGTTTTATTCTCCCTCCCTGATCTTGTACCAAAACCGATGCAAATGAATTTGCCTGTCCAGCAGGAAAAACTTTGACACCAAGTTCGCCTCCTATTGTTTGGGCTTTCCCGCTTAAAGAAAAAGTCTGAAGGAAAATAATAATTAAAATTGTAGCAACTGAAGTTATTTTCTTATCATTCCCCGCATTTCTACCTGAACGGACCAGTTTCATAAAACGGCTGTTTCTGTTAAATAATGATAAAATCATTCCCAAAATCATTAAGAAATAACCAACGTAAGTAAACGTAGTCCCCCAGGAATCATGATTAACTGATAAGATTGTACCTTTTTCATCATTATCATAGGATGATTGAAAGAATTTAAAACCGCGGTAATTCAGAATATTGTTCATAAATATCCTGTAAGGAGCCTCTATACCATTCTGTTTATCAATCAGGATCACCTCGCTGGCAAATGAAGCAGGGCTGTTCGATCCGGGATACCTTTCAAGTTGAAAATTCTTTAATCTAAGAGTAAAAGGTAACCTGATCCATCTGGAACCATAGCTTACTGTGAATTTTATTTTGTTAAGTTGTGTTGTATAAGGAACCCCTAAACGGTCGCCTTTCCCATATACCATAAATTCTTTTTGTAGCCTATTGCCGGAAATTTGCATTACAAGAATGTCCAATTGTTGTTGGTTATTATCTGACCCTGATACCCAATCTATCCTGCCTCTGTCAAGATAATCAGTTTGTACAACCTGAAAGGAACCTGATGTGTATAATTTCCTTTTCTCAAAAACATAGGCAGACCCTGCAATAAGTGTATCCTCAGAACCGGTAGACATATCCATTTTCAGAATATTTTCAGTACTAATAAAAAACAAACGCGAATCCTGTCTGTAGATATAAAAATTGTCCTTTCCCATATCATGTCCAAAACCTATAACTTGTCCTGAATTTTCAATCCATTCCCCTTGTTTCAACATATGGTCTTCGCGACCACCTTTGCCAAGGACCATCAATGAAACAACCGGCCCACCTTCGGGATCGGGAATAAGTGTCCTTTCAGCATTAGGAATATACTTTACAAGTTTTATAGTGTAATTATCAGCACCTATGGCTAATTTTCTTTTAAACTGAATTTTTTTATTTGGAACATATTGAAATTCATTATAAAAACCGACCTTTTCAGTGCCATTATCAACAGAACCATAAAGAAACGATCCTGCAGATATGATCTTGTCAGAAGATTCCCCTTCACGAATATGCATGGTTCCTTCATAGCTGATATAGCGGGTAATGGCTGCACCAACTAAAATGAACAAAAAAGCAAAGTGAATAAGAAATATAGTAAGCGTTCTTTTTTTATAAATCTTTCTGCGAATCATATTTCCCAGCATGTTCACAATAATCAGTACCAGAAGTAATTTAAACCACCATGCGTCATAAACCATTGCTTTTGCTGCTGCTGGCCCAAAATCATTTTCAATAAAGGTCGCTGTAGCTGCAGAAATTGCCATAAAAAGAATCAGAAAACCCATCAGTGCCATTGAAAAAAAGAAATCAGATATATTTTTCATATCCAAATTTTAAATTTGTTTTTTAGGATAAACTCAACAAAGATAGGAAACTCTGCAAATCATATCTATTTACAAACTGTCATTTAGTAAACTGATTATTTTATTTCGACCCTTTTTAATGCTTCCCTCGTACTTAGGGGAGACAAAGGCGTATCAGATACAAAATCTTTTACCCAATACTGATCTGTTTTTGAATATTCCCTGAGAGCCCATCCGATAGCTTTACGAATGAAAAACTCCTTAGACTCTTTTAATGCATGGATATGTCGTGATAAAAGATCAAGGTCTGTACTTTTTTTATATTTCAACTGAAAAATCAGCGTAGTTCTCTGTAACCAAATATTTCCAGAGTCTAACCATTCTTTCATAACCGGTTGTGTTAGTTCTTTATATTTCCGGAAATAGTTACCCACAAGTTGAATAGCAATAAAATATACCGTATCCCACCAGGATTTATGTAAGATCATCCATTTAAAGATTTCCAGATCATCCGTTTGAATATCATTCTTATACCTGTCAGCCAGTTCTGCTCCAAAATGTTGATATTCCCTCTGATCTTGATTCCATAAAAGCTGAATGATTTTAAACAACTTATTTTTGGGTGGAAGTCCGTATTCCTGGAGGAATATCTTACTAATTTTTCTCCTGGGATTTGCCTGAATACCAAAAAACTCGTAGCGGTTTTTCATATACTTTTTCATATGAAACGCTTTTTCAGGGTCAGCGTGCTCCCTGAATTTATCAGTTAATTTGTCGAGAGGAAATTCTTTCATTATTTTTCAACAATGTTCATTTTAATTTTTGAGCTGTTTCCACGATCCTTTTCCAGGCAGCTTTAACATGTTTTTCAGTAACCTTCGCCTGACCGATCATAAACCTGATTGTAAATTTTCCTTTCAGGCGGGTATGAGTGAAATAGACTTCCCCGCTATTATTAAGCTGTTCCAGAAGCTTTTCATTAATTCTGTCCAGGTCTTCAGGTTCATTTATGTCTCCTGGATGATACCTGAAACAGACAGTGTTCAATGGAACCGGTGCCAATCGTTCAAAATTATCCAAATCATCAATAACTTTCGCAAGATCTCCCGCCAATTTAATATGATATCTCAACTTTTCCTGAAGGCCGGAAATACCAAAATTCCGTATTACAAACCAAAGTTTCAGTGCACGGAACCTTCTTCCAAGGGGGATACCCCAGTCGCGGTAATCATTTACAAGTCCCCTTGTCCGGGTTTTTAAATACTCAGGTAAAATTTCAAGTGTTTTGATCAACATTTCCGGATCACGAATAAAATAGGCTGAGCAGTCAAAATTTGTAAATAACCATTTATGAGGATTAAAAACAAAGCTATCGACAAATTCAATACCCTCTATCATCCATCTGTATTCGGGAAGGATCAAAGCAGAGCCGGCCATGGCAGCATCTACATGTAACCATATCCCAAATTCCTTGCTGATCTGTGCAATCTTGTCAAGAGGGTCAATTGAGGTTGTACCAGTTGTTCCCAGTGTTGCCACTATACAAAGAGGCCTGAAACCTCTTCTGATATCATTGTTAATTGCTTTCTTTAAAAGTTCAGGTTTCATCCTGAAGTCATCATCCACATCAATTTTTACCAGATTCTTTCTTCCAAACCCGGCAATCTTTACCGCTTTTTCTATAGAAGAATGAGTCTCTGTGGAACCATATATCCTGAATTTTTCATTACCTGTAAAACCATTTCGATTGATCCTCAGTTGTGTGACTTTTTCCCTGGCTGTCAGTAAAGCCGTGAGGGTTGCTGTTGAGGCAGTATCATGAATTACACCTTCAAATTCAGGTGGTAATCCCAACATATGAATAAGCCAGTTCATTACTTTTTCCTCAAGCTCCGCTGCTGCCGGAGAGGTTTCCCATATCATACACTGGGCTCCCAGAGTTGCTGTCAGCATTTCTCCCAGAACGGATGGGTAACTGGAATTTGCCGGGAAATAAGCAAAGAAGTTCGGGCTTTGCCAATGGGTCATCCCTGGGAGGATCAACTTTTGAAAGTCCGAGAAAATATCATTCATTGATTCTCCAGTTTCCGGGGGGATATCAGATATGGATTTAAATATCTCCCCCGGCTTTACCTGCGATTTAACCGGATATTTTTCCGTACTTTCCATATAATCAGCCATCCAGTCAATAAATTTATGGGCATGTTTTCTAAATTCTTGCGATGTCATTACCATTTATTTTAAAAGTTCGTGTTTATTCCCCCTCAGTTCTCTAACTACGAATAACTCCTCTTAAAGTAAATAAAATTAAATGCGAATAAGTATTGATGTCTCATTATTATAGTGGCTTCGCAAACTTTAAACCTCTTGGTTTTTCCATTCTGTATGGAAAAATCAGAGGACTATTTTCAATAAATTATTAATGATCTTTCGAACAAAATTATAGCCCGTCAGTATTCAGATGAGTTAGGATTATCTTTCAGAAAAGAATGTAACCTGCTCTTGTCGTGTTGTTAGAAATGGGACTACAAAGATGAAAAACATCAATCCAATAGCTCTCATTCTAAATGAATTCTCCCAGAACAATAATTTTATTATCCCTGACTTCAATTACCCCGCCGCTTGTTTCAAAATGCTTTTCTTCTTCGTTTTTTGTAATAACCTTAATATCTCCTTTCTCCAGGGTCGAAATAATAGGAGCATGATTAGGAAGTACTTCAAAAGGGTCTTTAGACCCCGGAACACGAATCAATTTGATATCGCCCGAAAATACTGTTTTTTCAGGAGTAATTATTTCAAGAAACATACACTTTATTGTTTTTCAATATTATGCCTCAGTTTCTGAGAGCATCTTTTTCCCTTTTTCAATAGCCTCTTCAATGGTACCTACCATATGGAATGCTCCTTCAGGATATTCGTCCACCTCCCCATCAAGGATCATGTTAAAGCCTTTAATTGTATCCTCAATTGATACCCACTTCCCAGGTATTCCTGTAAACTGTTCAGCTACATGGAATGGCTGAGATAAAAATCTCTGAACTCTTCTCGCTCTCTGAACAACCATTTTATCTTCTTCAGAAAGTTCATCCATTCCAAGAATAGCAATAATATCTGTCAATTCTTTATACCTCTGTAATATTTCCTTTACCCTTTGAGCTGTTTCATAATGATCTTTTCCTACTACTTCAGGAGCCAGGATCCTGGAAGTTGAATCCAGTGGATCAACAGCAGGATATATCCCTAATTCAGAAATTTTCCTGCTTAGAACAGTTGTAGCATCAAGGTGGGCAAATGTGGTTGCCGGTGCGGGGTCAGTAAGATCATCTGCAGGAACATATACTGCTTGCACCGAAGTAATTGAGCCATGTTTTGTGGAAGTGATCCTTTCCTGCAATTCTCCCATTTCAGTTGCCAGGGTGGGCTGGTATCCAACCGCTGAAGGCATACGTCCCAACAATGCCGACACTTCAGAGCCGGCCTGAGTGAAACGGAAAATATTATCCATAAAGAAAAGTATATCATTCCCTTCCCCTTCGCCTTCTCCATCCCTGAAATATTCAGCTATCGACACTCCCGACAAGGCTACCCTGGCACGTGCTCCCGGGGGTTCATTCATCTGACC
>JAUWMO010000015.1 GCA_030613125.1 Bacteroidota bacterium
TACTATGATAGAAAATATGGGAATACCTGTAAGGTTAATTAAAGGAGATCCCACAAATATTAAAATTACATGTAAAACAGATCTGATTATCGCAGAAGCCCTTCTGTCTGAATACAACTCCTGAACATTTCATATCAATAAACCAGTACGGATTTTGCCGGGTTAATTCATGTTTAATCAGCTTTATTCGCCTTTTTGCTAAACTGACAACTACGTAGTAAACTACGTAATTTACTACGTAGTTTACTACGTTGTTTACTACGTTGTTTAATAAAACACATCAGACAAATTTTAAGTAATTTTAATTATAAACTATGGAAACGTTTTATAATATAATTGTTTCCATAGTTTTTTGTGCTTACATTTGCAGTCATGAATTTACAATTGAACGATATACTGGATAAAGTAAGCACTTTGTATAACCGATATGGCATACGAAGTGTTACTATGGATGATGTTGCCAGAGAGCTGGGCATTTCAAAAAAAACATTGTACTGTTTCGTGACAGATAAGGAAGATCTTGTGAATAAGGTCATGATGTATGAGTTTTCAAAAAAGAGACCACTTGAACAGAGTAACTCACACCGGAATGCCATTGAAGATCTTTTTATGGTAAACAATATGATCAATCAAATAATTAAGGAAACAAATCCCTCTAAAGAGTACGATCTGCAGAAATATTATCCGGCAATTTTTAATAAAATCATTAAGCTGAGACGAGAAAGGACAATGAAGATGATGATGTATAATTTTAAGAAAGGAAAGAAAGAAGGATTATACAGGAATGATCTTGATGAAGAAATATTGACCAAGATGTACATTCTCAGAATGGGGCGGATGGCCCATGATGAAGTTGTTTCGGTTACCGAATTTACTTCACCAAAATTTTTATACGAGATGTTTGTTTATCATATCCGGGGAATTGCAAGTCAGAAGGGCATTGAATTCCTTGAAAAGAACATAAGTAGAATATTACCAAAAGAATAATATAATATAATAATTATGAACAGCACCTATTATAAAATATTTATTTTATCTGTTACATTATCCTTTTCCCAGTTCATTACAGGACAGGAACTGGTGGAAAAAAGATCTTTTACTCTGAAAGAAGCTCAGAATTTTGCACTTGAGCATAATCTGAATATTAAAAATGCAATACTGGATGTTGAACATGCGCAAAATGTAATCTGGGAAAATACAGCTATGGGATTACCACAGTTAAACTCACTGGTAGCTTATAATAATAATATAAGTTTACAAACTTCTTTAATCCCTGCTGAAATTTTTGGTGGTCCTCCTGGCGAGATGATTGAGGTTCAGTTTGGGACCCAACATAATGCAAATGCTTCAATATCAGCAAGCCAGATGATTTTTGATGGTCCTTATATAGTTGGATTACAAGCTGCCAAAATATTCAGAAAAGCTTCACAGCAAAATCTTGAAAAAACAGAGATTGATATAAAAGAACTAATTGCTCAGAATTATTATCTGGCTCTTCTGGCTGAAAGAACTTACGTGATAATTGA
Organism: Bacteroidota bacterium; assembly: GCA_030613125.1. Taxonomy (GTDB): domain Bacteria; phylum Bacteroidota; class Bacteroidia; order Bacteroidales; family VadinHA17; genus JAUWMO01. Next base: position 1,527 of record JAUWMO010000015.1, read on the forward strand.
TAGTAATTATAAAAATATTCTGAAAACAATTTCTGAAACGCAAAAAATGTATGAAAAAGGTTTTGTTGAAGAGCTCGATGTTGATAACCTGAGAGTTTCTGCCATATCTTTAAAAAATGCAATGAAATCTGCAGAACGGCAAATTGAAGTGGCCTACAGGATGTTAAAATATCAGTTAGGGATTGATCTGGAAATTGACATTGATCTGACGGAAAAACTGGAAGAAATAATCATGGAAATTGATATTAATAAATCACTGATAGACCCGTTTTCTGTTACCAACCATATAGATTATGGATTACTTCAAACACAAGAACAACTTGCTTTTATGAATTTGAAAAGGCAGAAAGCAGAATATTTTCCAACCTTAAACGCTTCTTATTTAAGTCAATGGTCGGCAATGCGGAATAAATTTAATTTTATTAATCCCGATGAGAACTGGTATTACTCTTCAATGATAGGATTTACTTTGAATGTGCCAATATTCTCCAGTGGTAATAAAAAGGCCAAGGTAAGTGAAAAACGTATAGAATATGAAAAAGCTTCTAACGCAAAGAAGCTAATGGCCGATGGATTAATCCTTCAAAACCAGCAAATTCGTTCCGATTTCAGTACTGCATATGAAAAATACCTGAATGAAAAAGAGAATATAAAAATTGCATCAAAGGTGTTACAAAAAACAAGGGTTAAAGTCAGGGAAGGAATGGCTTCCAGCCTTGATTTCACTCAGGTTAACGATCAGTACCTTCAAATAGAATCAAATTACATTTCAGCCATGGTGGAATTATTAAACGCAAAATTAAGGCTGGATAAAGCAATGAACCGATTATAAATCATTTAATCTAAAATATTATGAAAAAGATAGGAATAATTATATTAATGGCTATTCTGGTCAGTTGTGGTAGTTCACGGCCTGAATCAGAATCTCAGGGAGAAGTTAATAAACCCTCAAATGAACAACTTATAAATAAAGGTGTAACAGTTGAGGTATTAAAACTGATCCCTGTAAAATTCCAGCATTTTATTCAAATAAATGGCTCCATAAAAGCGGAAGAGGAAGCAATTGTAAGTACTGAGATAATGGGACAGGTTCAAAAGATATTTGTTGCTGAAGGCCAGACTGTAAAGAAAGGACAACTACTGGTTTCGTTAAATACCAGTGTTACTGAAAGCAGTATCAGAGAAGTTCAAACAAGCCTTGAATTTGCTACAAAAACTTATGAGAAACAAAAAGAATTATGGAAAGAAAACATAGGAACGGAACTTCAATATCTTCAGGCAAAAAACAATAAGGAAACTTTAAAAAGCCGGTTAGAGACTCTGCAAGCCCAGTTGGAAATGGCTAAACTAAGAGCTCCTTTTAATGGAATTGTTGATGAGATCTATATGAAAATTGGCGAATTGGCTTCACCGGGAGGCAGAGTTTTTTATATCCTAAATTTAAACAATATGAAAGTTTTCGGAGATGTATCCGAATCTTATCTGCCAGACATTCATCCAGGAGATCAGGCAGAATTAAGTTTCCCGGTTTATCCTGATTATATACGCAAAGCTAAAATTCACAGAACAGGTGAAGTTATCAATGAAAAAAGCAGAACTTTCAGAATTGAGATCAAACTCACCAATGAAGAAAAAAAGCTTAAACCAAACCTGATCACGAAAATAGAATTAAATGACTTTACTGATGAATCTGCCTTAGTTATTCCATCATATGTGATCAAGCAGGATTTTACAGGATGGTTTTTATACGTTGTAGAAAAAAAAGGTGAAAACTATGTTGCAAAAAAAACCTATATAAAACCTGGCAGGACATATAATAATCAGACAATGATACTGGATGGTTTAAATGAAAATGATGAAGTAATAGTTGTTGGTTATAATCTGGTTTCAGGTGGCGCATATATAACCCCTGCATAAGATTTACATTTTAACTGAGATAAGATATTTTTATGAGTAATAATCCATTAGAGAAAAAAACTGCCCGTGATTTCAAAATTACAAATGTAGCTTTGAAAAACCGGAATACAGTTTTGCTTTTAGCATTTGCAATTATAGTTTTTGGCTGGATTTCATTTAATAATCTTCCAAAGGAGTTGTTTCCTGAAGTAGCCTTTCCAACAATAATGGTTCAAACCGTATATCCCGGGAATGCGCCTGCCGATATTGAAAATTTAATTACAAGGCCCCTTGAAAAAGAAATTGAAACGGTTGACGGAATTAAGAAGTTAAATTCAAACTCTCTTCAGGATATATCCTTTATTACTGCTGAATTTAATTTTGATATTGATATTGATAAAGCATTAAGGGATGTTAAAGATGCGGTTGATCTTGCAAAAAATGATTTACCAAATGACCTTATGGAAGATCCCAAGGTGATGGATATAGATCTTTCAGAATTCCCTATTATTTACATAAATCTTTCGGGTGATTTTAGTGTTGAAGAGTTAAGGGATTTTGCTGAGTATCTTCAGGATAAAGTTGAGACAATTCCCGAAATTTCAAGAGTTGACATAAAGGGCATAAATGAGAAGGAGATCAAAATTAATGTTGATTTATTTAAACTTCAAGCCTATAATCTCTCCTTTTTTGATATTGAAAATGCCATTATAGCCGAAAACCTCTCTATTTCAGGTGGTGAACTTATTCAGGGTAATTTTCAGAGGTCGATCCGCATTTTTGGAGAATTTGTAGACATAATTGAAATTGGCGATGTTATTGTAAAGCGAGATGAGGGTCAAATTATTTACCTGAGAGATGTAGCCGATGTCGTTTATGGTTTTAAGGACCCGACCAATTTTGCACGATTAGACCATAAGCCTGTTGTTTCATTACAGGTAATTAAAAAAAGCGGAGAAAACCTTCTTAAAGCTACTGACCAGATTTTTGAACTAATGAATAAATCTGAAACAGTCAAAGCTCTTCCTGAAAATCTGGTTATTAACTATACAAACGACCAGTCAGAAATGGTCAGAAAACAACTGAACAACCTTGTGAACAATATGATAATGGGTATAATTTTCGTTGTTTTCATATTATTCTATTTTCTGGGATCAAGAAATGCATTGATAGTAGGACTTGCCATCCCTCTTTCAATGTTTACCAGTTTTATAGTGATAAGTTTCCTGGGGTATACCATTAATATGATTATTTTGTTTGCACTCATCCTGGCTCTTGGTATGCTGGTGGATAATGCCATTGTGGTTGTTGAAAATATTTACAGGTTTATCTCCCAGGGACAAAAACCTGCTGAGGCAGCCAGGAAAGCAGTTGGAGAGATCGCGGTGCCTATAATTGCATCAACAATAACTACACTTGCTGCATTTCTTCCTCTTGCCTTTTGGAAGAGCCAGACCGGAGAATTTATGAAAGCCTTGCCAATTACTCTGATAATTGTCTTAACCTCATCTCTATTTGTTGCCCTGGTTATTATTCCGGTGTTTTCATCTAAATTTATTAAAAAGGAGGAAGACTTTGATCAGAAGAAAAGTAGAAAGAAAAATTTGATTACAGCAACAATATTAATTATTGTTGGTCTGATGGGATACCTGGCTAAACAGTATACCATTGCAAATTTATCAATAGTATTTGCTGTTATTATCTTGCTGAATGTACTGTTCTTCTATAGGTTAGGTCAATTGTTTCAGAATAAATTTTTACCGTGGCTTGAAAATGCATATATAAAAATTTTGAGGTTTTCACTAAAAGGTAAAAATCCATGGCTGGCATTTTCAGGTACAGTAATACTTTTGATATTGACAATGATCTTTTTTATGATACGAAATACCGATATTAGATTTTTTCCTGATAATGATCCAAGTTATATTAATATAATAGCAGAACATCCTATTGGTACCAGTATTTTTGCAACAGACACTTTTGCAATGGAATTGGAAAATGATCTGTTTGAAGCCCTTAAAGATGAAAAGAAAATTGTTGAATCAATACTGACTACTGTTGGAAAAGGTTCTCCTGGTGAATTCAGCATCGGGGATGAAGCGCATAAATCTATAACAACAATTGATTTTGTCGATTATCAGTTCAGGGAGGGTATTAACACCTCTGAAGTTATGGCCAGACTGAGTAATGAGTTTATTGGCAGGTATACTGGTGTTATAATATCTATTGAAAAACAGACCATGGGACCACCCGCCGGAAAACCTGTAAACATTGAGATCAGCGGGGAGAATTTTAAGGAATTAATTACATTGACTGATTCTTTGCGAACTTATATTGAAAATTTTAATATCCCTGGCATAGAAAAACTAAAGACTGATCTGGATGTAGGAAAACCTGAATTGTTAGTATTGATAGACCGGGAAAAAGCCAGAAGATTTGGTTTGAGTACAAGTCAAATAGCCATGAACCTGAGAACCTCATTGTATGGGAAGGAGATTTCAGATTTTAAAGTTGGTGAAGATGAATATCCGATTGTTATCCGGCTAAAAGATGAATACCGTTACAGTGTTCCATCTTTAATGAACCAGGAGGTTTCCTTTGAGGAAGAAGGTCAAACAATAAAAGTCCCACTTTCCTCTGTAGCTACTATCCAGTACAGTTCTACTTATGGAACGGTAAATCGCAAAGACAGGAAACGGGTAATTACTATATATTCAAATGTGATTGAGGGTTACAATGCCACACGTATTAATCAACAAATAGTCAGCAATTTAATTGATTTCAAAATGCCAGAGGGCTATAAATATGAATTTACGGGGGAGCAACAGGAACAACAGGAATCAACGATTTTTCTTGCCAGAGCAATGCTTATAGCTATAACTCTGATTCTTATGATACTGGTAACACAGTTTAATTCATTGATTAAACCGATTATTATTGTGATGACCGTACTCTTCAGCACTATAGGTGTATTTGGAGGAATTGCAACCTTTAAAATTGATTTTATAGTGGTTATGATGGGTATTGGGATCGTTTCACTTTCAGGAATTGTAGTCAACAACGGAATTGTACTGATTGATTATATTGAATTACTTAAAGCAAGGAAAAGAGAAGAACTGGGTTTGGAAGAAGGAACATTTTTGCCTGTTGAGGTAGCGACTGAATGTGTAGTTCAGGGAGGTAAAACCAGGCTGAGACCAGTATTGCTTACAGCTATTACTACAGTCATGGGCCTTATCTCTCTTGCTGTTGGCCTCAATTTGAATTTCAGCACATTATTAAGTCAGTTTGAACCAGATTTTTATTTTGGTGGAGATATGGTGGCATTCTGGGGACCTATATCATGGACTGTTATTTTTGGATTGACTTTTGCAACTTTCCTAACTCTTGTAATTGTTCCGGTTATGTACAGATTAACCATTATCATTCAGAAATGGATTATAAGTTTCTCTAAATCTAAAAAAAACATTTTTAATTAAGAATACCCTCCATTTGGAATTTTTTTTCAAGCACTAATTAATAAGTTCATCAACATTTTTAGTACTTACATAAATAAATAGGCCAGACTGGAAGAAATCAGTTAAATAAAATAGAAATATTTTTCTATTTTTGAATATCAATTAATAGTACCAATTGAATGATTAAGGACTCTTTAGTGGATATATCAGCAAATTTTTCTTTGTACGATCAAATGATTGAAAATTCTCTGTCATTTAATTATTATGGAGATTTTACAAATAATGTGAATGATGCTCTGATTCCTTTGGCTGAAACTATGATCGAAGGAACCAAATCGGATTTTAAGATAAGAAAACGGGCATTTTATATAATGGTAGAATGTATTCAAAATATAAACAGACATCATTTTAATTTCAAACTATCTTCGGCTAAACCCAAAGAAATTCTTACTGTTAACGAAAATAGAGGAAGTTTTAATATTGCCCTTGGGAATATAATAAAAGCACAGGATGTAACAGCGTTGAGATCAAAGATTGAAAAATTAAACAGTCTTTCTGTTAAGGCATTGAATACTCACTATAAAACTATACTTAGAGAAAATATTCTTTCGAACAATGGGGGTGCCGGATTGGGATTGATTGAAGTTGCCAGGAAATCCGGGAATAAAATGGATTATAAATTCAGGGAGTTAGACAATAAATGCTCTTTGTTTTCAATGGATACGTGGATTAGTGAATCAAGACTTGATGAAACAATATACAGGTCTAAAGGAGTAGATTATGTTGATTTTCTGTTTGAGTTTTATAAGAGACATAACTTTGGCTTGATGCTGAAAAATCATTGGGAATATTTTGATTCAGCAGTAATAGATAGGACAATAAATTATTTAAACAGGATAAAGAATCCATCTTTCTTTTCAAATAATGAATCAGCAAAAAGTATAAACGGGATATTAAAATTTATTAGAAACAGTTGTTATAAATTCTCAGACTTATCCGGTCGTGATTTGATTTTGCATTTTGAAAGTAAAAAAGAAGAAAATATTTTCAATATAGCCTGGGTTGTTCCTGACAAAAAATATAATTATTGTTATCAGAATATAAAAAAATTGTTGGAGGAAATTTCAAAAAGGAATGGAAATGCTATAAAAAATTCAGAATCCTGTAATTTTTTGAAGTTAATTTGTAATTTAACAAATGAAAGTTCATTAAAAGTTGTTTTTGAAACCAGCCCTGTAGATAAAGAAGATCATTTATTTGTTTTACAAATGCCGTTTCGTGGATAATATAAGATCATTTTTGTGCCTTGATTTTTTTTAATTTCTTTTTATCCATCGGTAACTTCATTTCTTTCCAACCAAGAATTCCATCTTCGAGTATAAAAATATTTAGAAATTCATTTTCATGTAAGAATTCGCAAACTGTTAAACTCCTGGAAATGTCATCGCAATAAAGAAAAAGAGGAATTTCCTTATCAAGGGTATCTTTTATTTTGTCCAATAATTGTTTGTTGCTAACTGAAATTGCACCGGGAATCCTTTCTTTTCGAAATTCTTTATATTCCCTTACATCCAAAATTATTTTATCAGCTACAGAGTTTAGTTTGATATAAAATTCAACAGCGTCAAGATTTGTGAATTTATATGAAGTATCTACCTGGGAATATAGGTTTATAAATTGGATCAGAAATAAAAAGATTAAAAGAAACTTCATTCAGTAATAAAATTAAATTTTGTTCCTGCAGACATTATTTTGTAAATTAATCAGAAAATTCTATCAGGATTCACCCCGGTAAAATATTTTCTTCTGTAAACAAATATATTGACATATGTTCGTTTAAAATGAATTTTTTAATTTAAAATAAATGAAAACACAGTTTCTGGGAAATTTTTTAGACCTTTTTTATCCAAGACTTTGTCCTGTATGTGGGTGGCAATTATTAAGAAATGAAAAAGTAATTTGCACAAAATGTTTACTTCATTTACCAAAAGCAAACTATCACCTGTCAGATGACAATCCGGTAGCAAAAGCTTTTTGGGGGAGAGTTCAGGTAGAAAATGCCACAGCCTGGTATTTTTTTGAGAAAGGAAGCAGTTATCAGAAATTGATTCATAAAATAAAATATATGAGGCAGAAGGGAATCGGGTATGAATTAGGGATAATGTTTGGGGAAGATCTGAGCCTAACTTTATACCAGTTTGTTGATGAGCTCATTCCAGTACCCCTGCATAGCCGGAAACTAAAAAAGCGGGGATTTAATCAAAGTGAATGGATAGCCAGGGGAATTGCTGAAAGCATGAATAAACAATTAAATACAGTTTCATTGCAAAGGATTGTTGCAAGCCCGACTCAAACCCGGAAATCAAGATACGAACGCTGGGAAAATGTTGCTGATATTTTTCAGCTAACCCATCCTGAGAAAATTGAGAACAAGCATATATTGTTGATTGATGATGTAATGACTACGGGATCAACCTTAGAAGCTTGTGCTTCAACAATACTTAAAGCAAAAGGAACAAAGGTAAGTATTGCTGTTTTGGCTTATGCTTTGTAACAAGAGTTTATGAAGTCAGCCTTGTATTTTTCCTGAGATCAATCCTTTTCACCCCATTGAAATGATGATATTTCAAATCCGGCCAGTCCCAAAACACGATCAATCACAGTCTCTACAGCTTTTTCAATTGTATCGGGCTTGCAGTAAAATGACGGGGATGCCGGACAAATGATACCTCCTGCTTCTGTTATGGTTTCCATATTTCTGATATGGATTAGGTTATATGGAGTTTCACGGGGAACAAGGATCAGTTTCTTCCTCTCTTTTAATATTACATCGGCCGACCTGGTTATAAGATCACTGGAAATGCCTGATGCAATCCGGCCCATAGAACCCATGGAACATGGGCAAATGATCATAGTTTCGAAACCTGATGATCCGGAAGCAAATGGTGCAAAAAAATCATCTTCCTTATATGTTGGAAATGAAAGATTTAAATAACTCTCATCCTCCAATTCATATTTCCATACTTCCCTGGCATATTTTGAAAATATCACACCTGTTGATTCAATCTGTTCTTTCAGAAATTCTAGTTTCCTGAATAATATTTTTGCATAAATAGCACCACTTGCACCGGTAACAGCTATTATTATTTTCTTTTTTGTCATCCGTAACTATTTTTAGATCGTTTCATTGTAACAAAACTTTTCAGGTCAACATATTTATTAAGGTGGTTACTCCTTTAACGGCTTTTTCTTTTATATAAGTGATATTTGGGCGTGAATGATAAACTTCATTCGGGTCAATCAGGTAAACAGGTATTCCTGATGGAGCATAATCAATAAGGCCTGCGGCAGGATAAACATTTAATGATGTGCCGACAACTACAAGAATATCTGCATCCTGAATGACTGGAACAGCATCCTCAATAGCTGGAACAGCTTCGCCAAACCACACTACATGTGGACGAAGTTGTGAACCTTTTTCACAAAGATCTCCTTTACTGAGTTCCCACCCTTCAATATCAAAAATTAAATACGGATCAACTGTACTTCGAGACTTTCTTATTTCTCCGTGTAAATGAAGCACTTTAGAACTTCCTGCCCGCTCATGAAGATCATCAACATTTTGAGTAATTATGTGAACATCAAAATATTTTTCCAGGGTAACAAATCCTTTATGACCATCATTAGGATGTGCCTCCAGAAGCTGTTTGCGCCTTTCATTGTAAAACCTTAAAACAAGTTCCATATCGTTTTCCCAGGCAATAGGGCTGGCAACCTGAGTAACATCATATTGTTCCCACAAACCTCCCATATCGCGAAAGGTTTTAAGACCACTCTCAGCACTCATCCCTGCACCTGATAACACAACCATTTTTTTCATCTGATTAAAATATTTATATTAATTAATAAACAGATATTTGTAGAATTGTATTGATCAAGATAAAAAATATTTTAATATAGTAAGATGGAAATACCATTAACTTATAATGATACTTGTAAACCTATTTGACCACTCCCAAAATTATTTCTAATTTAGTAACAAACATATGAAATTTATAATAAGTTGATAACCAGCCATTGTATAACGCACTTTAATGATTGATAAGGTAACTATTGACCGAATTGTGGACAGTGCTGAGATAACAGAAGTTATTCAGGAATTTGTGACTTTGAAGAAAAGAGGAGTCAATTACCTTGGGTTATGTCCTTTTCATAACGAAAAAACGCCTTCTTTTTCTGTTTCTCCATCAAAGGGAATTTATAAATGCTTTGGATGTGGCCGTGGCGGAAATGTGGTTAACTTTTTAATGGAACATGAACATTTGAGTTATCCGGAGGCGTTGAAATATCTTGCAAGAAAATATCACATTGAAATAATTGAAAAAGAATTTACACCGGAGGAGTTGCAACAGCAAAGTGAGAGGGAAAGTATTTTAGTTACCCTTTCCTATGCACAGAAATATTTCACCGAAAATTTATTTCATAGTGACGAAGGGATCTCAGTTGGTTTAAGTTATTTTAAAGAAAGAGGTTTCAGACATGATACCCTTAAAAAATTTGAGATTGGATATTCACCTGAAAAAAGGGATGCTTTCACTCATAGTGCACTCAGGGCAGGATATAAACTTGAATTTCTGAAAAAAGCAGGACTGACCATTGAAAAAGAGAGCCTTAAGTTTGACAGGTTTCACGGCCGGATTATCTTTCCCATTCATAGTCTGTCGGGACAGGTTATTGGTTTTGGAGGACGAGTTCTGAGAACTGATGCAAAGGCAGCTAAGTATCTTAATTCCCCTGAATCGGATATATATCATAAAAGCAGAGTTTTATATGGGATTTATCAAGGAAAAAGGGAAATAATTTCCCAGAATAAATGTTTTCTGGTTGAAGGTTATACTGATATTCTGGCTCTACATCAAGTTGGTATTGAGAATATTGTAGCCTCGTCGGGAACTGCATTAACATCAGAACAGATCCGCTTAATAAAGCGTTTCACACCTAATGTTACTATTCTTTTCGATGGTGATGAAGCAGGCCTGAAAGCTTCTCTGCGGGGAGTTGATCTTGTGCTTGAAGAGGGTTTAAATGTAAAGGTAGTTGTACTGCCGGATGGTGAGGATCCTGATTCATATTCTAAGAAACTAAGCGCTTCTGAATTTAAAGTGTTCATTGATGAAAATGAAAAAGATTTTATTAAATTTAAAACAAACCTGCTGATCAATGAATCGAGGAATGATCCAGTAAAAAAAGCTAATTTAATCAGGGATATTGTCCGATCAGTTGCAGTAATACCCGACAGTATAAACAGAAGTGTTTATCTGAAAGAATGTAGTATCCTGCTTAAGGTGGATGAAAAGATACTTTACTACGAAACAAACAAGATCAGGAGAAAAAAAGCAGAGCAAAGGTATAAAAACTTAAAATCATTTGAAGAATCTGTTATTCCTCCTGCTACCCGGTCAGGATTGACTGATTTTTTTGAAGACACAGAATCTCAGGAAAGAGAAATAATACGACTGCTTTTAAGTTACGGTAATAAGGAATTTCTGGAAATAAAAGAGGTTAATGGGGATATACGGAACATATCTGTAACAGAATTTATTATCTCTGAGATCAGTAATGACGATTTGATATTGGAGAACTCTGTTTATCAACAGATTATTGAAGAATTCGTGCATCACTTTAACAACCAGATTTTTCTTGAACAGAAGTATTTCATCAACCATCCTGATAATAAAATCAGAGAGATCAGTGCCCAATTGTTAGCGCCATCTTATGATCTTAGCAAGATATGGAGAAAACATGATAACTATATTGAAACAGAAGAGATGAAATTAAAGGAAATTGTTCCGGAAACACTATATGCATTTAAAAACAAAAAGGTAGTTGAAGCCTCAAAAGATCTTCAGGATAAATTAAATGAAGCACAAAAAAGAAATGATCTCGAAGAAATAGAAAGTATCCAGGAACAAATTATTTTTTTGAATAGTTTAAAAAAGGAACTTTCAAAAAACCTTGGTAACCGTACAATTATATAGAACTTTTTAAATATTTTCTGACAATGAAATTGTGCAACAAAAACCTGGTCCTCCTGTTTATTTTTGTATTGGTATTTGTTTCGTGTATCCAGACAGTAAAGCAAAAAGAAAAAAAAGAGGCTGAATACGAAAAAGCAAAAAGTGAAAATTCAGGTTTAAAATTTTCTTTTAATAGTGAAGCAGGTAAAATTATTTTCTATGGATTGTATTCTCCTGTTGAAATTTCAAATATCCTGGGAACAACAAATATTGAATATGCACCTGAGTTTTTTCTCCCTGTTGAAAAAGCCAGTCAATATACTTCCAGTTCAAAAATTGCTGTAAATCTGGGTGTTTATGGAGCAGATTTCAGTATGACAAAAATGTTTGAAAATACTGAAGATGCGGTTAAAATAATGGATGTTATATATAGCCTTTCAGACAAATTAGGAATTCCTTCTGATTTAATATCAGGCTCGGCCAATAGAGTTGAACAAAATCTTGCTGATATGGACTCTTTGTCTCAAATTTCTTATCAAACTTTCGAAATGGTAACTGACTATCTTGTAGATAATGGAAGAGAAAGTGCAGTGAGTCTTATTCTTCTTGGAGGATGGATAGAAGGGCTATATATTTCAACTATGTACCTAAATAATCAAAATGAACCAGATCAGGATCTGATAGAAAAATTAATTGAGCAAAAATACTCTCTGTATTTCCTGATGGCTGTTCTGAAAAATCATTATAATGATCCTGCGGTGGCTTATTATCATCGGTTATTAAAAGTACTTCAAAATCATTTTGAAAACCTTGTTATTAAATATAAAGAAGGCCAGGTAGATATAGATGCTAAGCACAAACTTATTAAGTCAGACTGGAATCAATATCTGTATTCACCGGAAGAAATTGATAAAATAACAACTATTGTAAAGACGCTTCGTGAAATAATAACTGAGTCATGATATAATTCTGTACCAGGGTTTTAAAAAAAAATCATATTTTAACAGACCAGAATAATAATTTTGAAAGAATCAAAGCATATATTCCGAATTAAATATTGCTTTTATTATATTTGACCTTTGAAATGTTCAATAAAAGTTTATAGCATGAAAAATAGTAAATTTTATTCCGGATCAGGTTTATTACTGGGTTTAATGATCATTGCCCTATCTTTTGGATCATGCAAAATATCTAAAAAAGACTCAGAAGGACAGGACATACAGGAATCGGGTACTGATGTGAAAGATGAAATTAGTAAAGAGGTGTCTGATTTTGTGTATCCTTTACCGCAATCAAGTGAAGTAACTGAAATGTTGAACAGAATAGGTATTGCCTATATGTTGGGTACATCCAATACTGTCGAAAATGTGAACAGGTATTTTACTGCTAAAAGTAAGGCATATAATATTGGTGTGTATGGTACCGACCTTAGTTATGCAAGCACCTATCAAATGACACAGGAAACCATGCTCTACCTGGAAGCTATAAACCAGTTAGGAGGTGACCTGGGTATTTCTTCTATTTATAATGAAGATTTATTAAATAGTATAGATAGAAATATTGATGACAAAGATTCATTAGTTGAGATCATTACAATTACCATAAATGAAACTTATGATTTTCTGAACAAGAATGGAAAGGGCGATCTTTCAATTTTAATGGTGGTCGGAGGCTGGATTGAGGCTATGTATCTGACCACAAATGTTTCGGCCAATGTTTATAATAATCCGGAAATTGTTAAGATCATTTATTTACAAAAGGCCTCCCTGAATAAACTATTAGATATTATTGAGTCAAGAAAAGAAAATCCTGATATTCAGGAACTACTTGAAGATTTTCAACCAATTAAAGAAGCTTACGATGCAGTAAATAGTGCGGATATGGAAGCTGAACAAGTACAAAATATTGCTTCATCTGTTGAAACTTTAAGGAATAAAATAATTTTCTGATAAATTAGATATTAGATTTCAGCTTAAAACTTGTACTTCCCGGTACGAGTTTTTTTTTCGCTTTTAATGCTGATTTTTAATTATTTCAGAAAATACAACAATTTATTAATGAATAATCCGGGTTAATTATTTTAAATTTACAAGACAAGGAAATTGTTATGAGCGATACAATTCTTAATGCATTAGTTCATCTTTTTGCCCTGGTTGCTTCTGTTAATGTAGAAGCTTTGTCTGAAAGAGGAAGAAATATTGTTCGGGCATATTTAAAACGATATTTGAATGATGAATTAACCCGGGAATACCTGAAATTGTTTGATGATTACCGCGGTTTTTATTATAGGGAAATCCATTCTGATCAAACAGAAAACCTTGAAGGCTCACCTTCACTTATTAGTTTTCAATCCTTAAATGTTTGCCATCAGGTAAAAAAGGGCTTAAACCGCGAAGATCGTATTACTGTATTTATGCAGCTTCTCGAATTTGTTAATGAAGATGCAATGGTCACTCCTCGTGAATCAGAAATAATAGAGGTGGTTGCATCCTCTTTTAACATTGATGAAAATGAATTCAGAAACCTGAAAGAATTTGTTTTGACTAATTCCTTAGAGAACATTGAAGCAAAAAATGTTCTGATTATGGATAACCAGATTAGAGAATGGGCAGAAACTGTTTCCTGGTTTATGAAAAAGGAACAAAAAGATAAAGATGAATTTAAATATTTTTACAAAGAAAATTTATATGGGGAATTAATATTTTTATACATCTACAGCATACGCGATTATGTATTTAAGTACATAGGAGAACAAAACCTCTATCTTGAAGGATATAAAATACAATCAGGTCGTGTATATTTTCTTCGTTCAGGAGCTATTATCAAAGGGCCCAATATAGATCCTGTATATTATAACGATATATCAAAAAAATTCTTTATAGGTCAAACTTTCCCTGAAATAGTTTTCTCGGGAAATGAAATCGAATTTACATTCGGGAACAGTCAGAATGGGATAAAAAAATTCAATTTTTGTGAAGAATCAGGTAATATTATTGGCATTCTTGGAGGAAGTGGTGTTGGGAAATCTACACTTCTCAGTCTTATCAATGGGAAACTTAGACCTGATAACGGACAGATACTAATCAATGGTTTTGATATTTATAAGCATCGGTTCAAACTTCAGGGAATGATTGGTCTTGTACCACAAGATGACCTTCTGATTGAAGAATTGACCGTTTACCAGAACCTATATTATAATGCAAGGCTTTGTTTAGCCGATTATTCAAAAAATCAATTAGAAGAATCAATTGAAAAAATATTGGAAGATCTTGATCTTAGCGATATTGCACATCTGAGAGTAGGCAATCCATTAAATAAATTTATTAGCGGGGGCCAGCGAAAAAGGCTCAATATCGGACTTGAGTTAATGAGAGAACCTTATATTCTGATACTCGATGAGCCTACATCAGGACTTTCGTCCAGCGATTCAGAAAACATAATGCAACTGCTTAGAAACCAGGCACGAAGAGGAAGGATTGTTGTTGCAACAATACATCAGCCTTCATCTAAGATTTTTAAAATGCTGGATAAACTATGGATTCTTGATAAAGGTGGATATCCGGTTTATTCAGGAAATCCTGTTGATGCCGTTATTTATTTTAAGAAGATCAATGCCCAGGTAAATGCAGCTGAAAGTGAATGCCCAAGTTGTGGAAATATAAATACAGAACAGATACTGAATATTATTGAAGCCAGAACACTTGATGATGCCGGATCTCCAACCAAATCAAGGAAAATCAGTCCACAATTGTGGTTTGATTATTATAAAGATAAAATAGAGTCTTCATTAAAAAGAAAAGAACCTTCAAAAAAGATCCCGGAAAGTAATTTCAAGTTACCTTCTTCCACAAGCCAGTTCAGAACTTTTAGCATTCGTAACCTACTTGCTAAAATTTCTAACACACAATATTTGGTAATCAATTTATTAGAGGCTCCGATATTAGCTTTAATTCTGGGCTATTTCACCAAATATGTTCAGGATGAAGTGTATCTGTTTCAGGATAATAAAAGTTTTCCGGTATTCATTTTCATGGCTGTTGTAGTAGCTCTGTTTATGGGTCTCACAGTAAGTGCAGAAGAAATTGTCAGAGACAGAAAGATCCTGGAAAGGGAATCGTTTTTAAATCTTAGCTGGCCGGCTTATCTGAGTTCAAAAATTGTATTTCTTTTTGTTTTATCGGCTATTCAGACTCTGTCATTTGTAGTGATTGGAAACTGGATACTTGATATTAAGGAGATGTTTCTAATCTATTGGCTGATACTATTCTCTGTTTCAGCTTTTGGAAACATGATCGGTTTAAATATTTCCTCGGGTCTTGATTCTGTAGTTGCTATATATGTACTGATTCCTCTCATTCTTGTACCTCAACTACTTCTGGGTGGTGCAATGATCCCATTTGATGATCTGAATAAAGGATTGACAAATAAGAAATATGTTCCGGTTGTTGGAGATTTAATGATCACACGATGGGCCTATGAGGCTTTAACCGTGGAGCAGTTTAAATCAAATGAATTTGAAAAGTATTTTTTTAAAAATGATGGGATTATAAGTACTTCAAATTATTATAACACTTTCCTGATCCCTGATCTCCAGCTAAAACTACAGAGATGTCAAAGAATGTTTGACGAGGAGATAATTGACCGGGAAGTTCTTGAAAATGACCTGACTATAGTAAGGAATGAACTTAATAAAATGACAACATTCCAAAATGTTACACCATGGGAACATACTGATAGGTTAACACCCGATTCAGTTAATATTGAAATTTTGGAAGAAACTCTTGGATACCTGATGTTCATAAAACTTCATTTTACCGATCTTGGAGTCGAAGCTCTGGCTCGTAAAGATTTTATTTATGATTCTTTGCGCCTGTTATTGGGAGAAGAGGAATTACTTGAGTTTCAGCAAAAATATTACAATAACAAGCTGGCCGATCTGGTAATGAACCGAAATGAAATAAGGAAAATTTACCAGGCTGAAAATGAGTTGATCAGGAAATTTGATCCTATATTTATAATGCCTGAAAACAAATTTGGCCGTGCTCAATTTTTTGCTCCATATAAATTATTAAATCATCAGGTGGTAGACACCGTTTGGTTTAACCTGGTTGTGATCTGGATTGGTTCAATTATGTTGTATTTTACACTTATTTTTGATATCCTCCGGAGAATAATGATTTACTTCAGGAACGTACTTTTGGCTAAGAAAAGTATCAGAAGCCAATAATTTGGGTTAATTTGTTTTCTTACAGGTGAAAAGCTAAATTTACACCAGAATATGGGCTGTTAGTTCAGTTGGTTCAGAACGCATGCTTGACAGGCATGAGGTCGGCAGTTCGAATCTGCCACAGCCCACAATACAAAAAACTTCCAGAGGCAGAAAATTTATCCGTGATTAACGATTTGCGAAGTGGTTGAAAATCTAAAATCGTTAATCCTTGTTCGATATTCAAAATATCTCTATTATTCTGACATTATAGAAAAACACTAATTAGAAATATTTACCCCGCATCTCAGCATATTGCCCCTTATTTGTCAGGCATTGTTGCTTTATTTCCTTTCTTTATTTTACTCAAATACATAAATAAGAATATCGAACTAATAATAGCAAGAATGATAAAAATCGCTGCAACAGATGTGTCATCACTTATATTCTTTATCTTCAGCATAAACACCATTGCTACAAGAGCTATTGCCAAAATAATAGTAAAAACAAGGATTATTGGTGCAAAAATATATCCTACCAAATAATTCATTGTTATTAATTCATCATTAAAATGCTGAATTTTACCCAACGGATCAAGTGGCTCATAATGATCCATAGTCTTTCTTTTAAGCCACCAAAGAGCTTGTTTCAAAAGATTTTAACCGCATTTTCTAAGAGCTTAATTTCTTCTTTAACCTTTGTTAGCCAGGTATAATTTACTTGTGGAAGTGCCTCACATATTGCTTTTGTTAATTATTTTGGGATTCCTTTTTTTCGCTACTACATTTAATATTCCTTCCTGTTCAGCGATAGTATTTCATAGAATGATCTTCCGATAATCATTCCAAACCTATTATCTTTTGCAATTTGATAAACCTCGGATCGGTACTGAGAAGATCGGATCCAAGATAGTTTTCAAAAAAAGTACGGGCTAAAAATGTTATATTTTCCTTATTTTCATAGGCTATTTCTATACATCTGAGTGCCTCATCCTTCTCGTTTAAACCTACATAAACAGTAGCTAATGGTCCGTATAACATATATCTAGAATTTGCTAATTTGATCAGATCATCTCTTATTTCAATCGCGAGTTCTGTTTTACCAGACCGGGCGTAGGCATATGCCAGCCCCGCTTTCATAAACGGACTACCTCCGGAAAGTGTTACACCTTTCTTTGACACTTCAATTGCTTCCTCATACATTCCTTTAATTACATAAGCACTTCCCAGGTTAAAATATACTACAGCGTAATCAGGTGCCATTTCCATTACCTTCTTATATTGCTCAATGGCCGGGTCTGTTTCATCCTTGTAATGATAAAACCATCCCAGTTCTGTATTTATCGCGACTGATAATGGATCCAGCTCGAGTGCATATCTAATTTCTCTGAAAGCCTCATCCCATTTTTTTCTAATAATACCAAGATATTCAGCATACAACTGTCGAACCGGGGCATATCCGGGATTAAGCTCAATAGCTCTTTTTAGCTCTCGTTCCACCACAGGCCAATCAAACTCGTAATATAGTTTCACAAATGCCAGTGAAGTATGTGCTTCGGCAAGCTCATTATCGATTTCGATTGATTTCATTGCTGCTTCTTTCGCTTTTGTATATGCTTCTTTTGAAGGCAATGCACCATATCCTATGGCAGATAAGGTATATGCTTCGGATAATCCGGCATAGGGCAAAGCATAATCCGGATCCATACGAATCGCTTCTTCAAAATAATCAATGGCTTTGTTTAATGCTTCAGTATTCCTCTTGTTGGTGTAAAAACGGCCCAGCAAGTATAGATTATGTAATTCGGAGTTTTCGGTATGACGTTTCAACATAGCTTTTTTTTCAGATCCCAGAAGCCTGGCTTTCAGGTTATCTACAATAGCAAGCGAAATTTCATCCTGAATAGCAAATACATCTTCTATTTCACGGTCAAATTTTTCAGACCATATATGCGAACCATCAGCAACATTTATAAGCTGAGCAGTGATCCGTAGCCGGTTGTCAGCTTTTCGAATGCTTCCTTCAAGCAAATGTGCTACGTCCAGTTTTTTCCCGATTGAACGCATATCCTCATGTTTGTCCTTAAACATGAAGGCAGAAGTACGGGCAATAACTTTTAAGTCTTCAACATGTGACAGTACATTTATAATTTCTTCTGTCATCCCATCGCAAAAATATTCCTGGTCTTTTTGAGGACTCATGTCCTGAAAGGGCAGGACTGCAATGGAATTCTCAAGTTTTGATACCTTATCAGAATTTACCCTGTAA